>CADEEN010000576.1 GCA_902826345.1 uncultured Burkholderiales bacterium
GTAGAAGCGCCACCTACCGTCTTTGCCTGTCACCCACCCTGCACTTTGCAGCACGGCCAAAAGCTGCGCGGGGGCGTCGAGGCGAGCCTGCGCGCACTAGGCTTCAACATCCAAGTCGCGAAGAATGAGTCGCACCTGTGCTGCGGCTCTGCGGGTACCTACTCTGTGCTTCAGCCCGAGCTTGCCTATGCGCTGCGGGACCGCAAGCTGGGCCATCTGAATCAGCTACAGCCGGCAGTCATCATCTCAGCCAATATCGGCTGCATCACGCATCTCCAGAGCGGCGGCACGGTGCCGGTGCGACATTGGGTTGAAGTTCTGGATGCGGCGATCAGTGGCAACCAAGTGGAGTCCAAGCCCTGAGCCGGAAGCCTCGACGTGAACCCGCGACCCAGCAACACTGAGCCATCGTCTACTGATCGACCTAGCAGTCGAGGGTTGCGATGGTATGAGCAGGGCGACGAGCCCGACTACCGCTTCTCACTGGCCAACGAGAGAACGTTCCTGGCCTGGCTCCGAACGGCACTGGCTTTCCTTGCCGGCGCGGTTGTCATCGAGCAGATCGGACTGAGGTCCGCCCCGAGCTGGGTCGGGATGGCGGTCGTCACGGGACTGGGTCTGCTCAGCGCGGGTCTTGGGTTGGGCGCCTATGGGCACTGGCGCGCCAATGAGATCGCGATGCGCCACGCACACCCGCTTCCGCAATCCTCGCTCCTGCCATTGCTGACCATCGCCGTTGTCGGGCTCGGCGTGGGATTGACAGCGGTTCATGTCCTTCGATGACCTCCCCTCGTGATCCCGGTCTGCAACCCGAACGCACGGCTCTCGCGTGGCAGCGAACCGGCCTGTCCCTGGCGGCGCTCGGCCTGCTTCTCGTACGCAGCGGTCTTCGAAGCCAAAACACCGCACAACTCATTGCGGCCTGCACGGTGACGGTCGGTGCCGGTCTGTTCACGACGGTGGTCATGTGGCAGCAAGCAGCTCTGCCCGCAGCACCTGCGCGAAGGCGTCCTCTATGGCTTGTACGTGCATCAACAACACTCGTCGCTGCCGCGGCCGGCTTGACGATCTGGAGCGCAGTAGACGCATGACGAATCCGAGGATGTGCGTGACTGCCTCGGGTCACCAACATCCGGTCAGCTCAGGTCAAGATAATACAGGCACCAGTCATAAGTTAGATCCGAGCGCTCAGGGTCGAAGCCGCGAAGCCGATGACCTGGCCGCAGACGACTTGATCGAGGCGGCAGCGCACCGGACTCACGGCGACGACTTGACGCTCGAAATCGTCGGTTCGCGCAACATCAGCGGCGCCTAGATTGCTCCCACGGTTGGCTTGGTCCTGATCAAGGCGGATCAGGTTTGCGGCCACCGGTCCAGGAGAGCGTCATGCAAGCAGAGTCAGTCGCGGTTCGCCGCTCGCTCGGGGGGCCGCACATCGTGCAACGAACGTTGTTGCACGTCCTTGCGGCCTTTGTCGCCTTGTCCACGCTTGTGCCCACGCCGGCGCGCGCGGTCGATGGCTGCCTCGTGCTGCTGTGCCTGGCGGCTCCCGATTGGCGCGCGATCCCGCAGTGCGTGTCGCCGGTCAGGCAGCTCTTCCGCGACCTGGCGCGGGGCAAACCGTTCCCGACCTGTAGCATGTCCGGCGCCGGCAACAGCGCGAACCACGCCTGGTCGAGCGCGCCGTCCTTCTGCCCGCCGCAGTACACGCGCGTCTTCGACGGCGAGAGCGGCCCGATCTACACCTGCGACTACGGCGGGTGCATCACCGTGGCGATCAACGGTGCGGCGTTCTCGCGCACCTGGTGGAACTTCGGCGGCGAGTCGGTGACCGAGTTCAGTCCTGCCGCGAAGACGCAACTCGGCGCCTGGGATACCCGGTTCGACGACGACTACGCGAAGTGGCTCGCGTCGCTGCCGCCTCCAGCGCCGGACATGCCCTGAGCGAGGCCGACGTGGACACCGCAACTTTCCTTGCGCTGGCGCTTGCTTGCGCGCCACAGGTGCATCCCGACACCGCCCGCGCCATCGCCAGGATCGAG
>CADEEN010000577.1 GCA_902826345.1 uncultured Burkholderiales bacterium
CGACACCCTCTTCCATCGCCTTCAGTCCGCAGACGTAGAAGTACGTGTTCGGGTCTTTCAACAGTTGCACCAGGTCGGCGGCGCGGTCGCGCATCAGATCCTGCACATACTTCTTCGGCTGGCCGGGCGTGCGGCTGAAGGCGAAGTTGATGTCGATAAAATCCTTCGGCAGGTTCATCAGCGGGCCGAAGTAGGGCAGTTCTTCCTTGGTGCGCGCGCCGAAGAACAGCATCAGCTTGCCGCCCTCGAACTTGCCGCTGTGACGCAGGCGGCGCCGCCATTCGGTCATCGCGCGCATCGGGGCGCTGCCGGTGCCGGTGCAGATCATCACGATGTTCGAGCGCGGATGGTTCGGCATCAGGAAGCTGGTGCCGAAGGGGCCGATCACCTGCACCGTGTCGCCCACCTTCAGGTCGCACATGTAGTTGCTGGCCACGCCGCGCACCGGCTTGCCCTGGTGGTCGGCGAGCACGCGCTTGATCGTCAGCGACAGGTTGTTGTAGCCCGGCCGCTCGCCGTTGCGCGGGCTGGCGATCGAGTACTGGCGCGCGTGGTGCGGCTTGCCCTGCGCATCTGTGCCGGGCGGGATGATGGCGATGCTCTGGCCTTCGAGCACGGGGAAGGGCATCGCGCCCATGTCGAGCACGATGTGGTGCGTCTCGTTCTCGGTGCCGGCCTCGTTGACCTTGAAGTTGCCGACGACGCTGGCCGTCGTCGGACCCGTCTTCGGGCCGTAGAGGTTGGTGTAGGCATGCGCCGCCGACCAGGGCGGCACGGTGGCGCCGAACTGCGCGCTGTTGAACGGCTCCTCGCCGCTGGCGGCCGCCTGCAGCGGCGGCGTGCTCGGGTGCTCGGCGGCCACCGCGCCCTCGAACTCCTTCTCGGCCGGCAGCTCATCCCACGTCAACTGCTCCTCGACGCTGTAGGCCTCGACCTTGAGCACGGTGCGCCAGTTGTCGATGCTGCCGGTCGGGCAGGGTGAGATGCAGTCCATGCAGAAGTTGCACTTGCTCGCGTCGACGACGTAGTTGCGCGAGTCGTGCGTGATCGCCTTGACCGGGCAGATCGCTTCGCAGGTGTTGCAGCGGATGCAGATCTCGGGGTCGATCAGGTGCTGCTTCAGGACGCTGATGTCGGTGGCCATGTCCATGTGTCTTGTCTCCTCGTGAGCTGCCTCTCCCGCCTGGCGGGAGAGGCGCCGGACCGTCAACCGAAGCGCACGTACTCGAAGTCCACCGGCTGGCGGTTGATGCCCATCACCGGCGGCGCGATCCAGTTGGCGAACTTGCCCGGCTCGACGACGCGGCCCATCAGGCTGGCGACGAAGGCGCGGTCTTCGCCGCTCGGCAGCCACTCGTTCTTCTTCGCGTTCCATTCGGCTTCGCTGACGACGCGGCCGTCCGGCGACACCTTGGCGCCGGCCAGCGCGCCGATGTTGCGGTGGAAGGCCTTGTGCGGCACGGTCAGCTTGAACGGGATGCCCGCCTTGTCGATGACCTTGTTCCAGCGATCGACACCGGCCACGCTGTCCTTGATGTAGTCGTCGCGCAGCACTTCGTTCAGCGCGTTCAGCATCGGCACTTCCTTTTCGAGCAGCTTGCCGTTGTCGACGTGCAGCACCTTGTAGGTCTGGCCCTTCAGCGCGTGATCGTCCGTGCGCTTGCCTTCTTCGTAGCGGCCCTTCAGGCCCGTCGAATAGAAGGTGGCGGCATTGCTCGACTCGTCGGCGCCGAACAGATCGACGGTGACGCTGAAGTGGAAATTCAGATAACGCTGGATCGTCGGCAGGTCGATCACGCCGGCGGCGCGAAGCTTCTTCGCATCGTCGGTCTTCAGCTCGTTCATCGCCGCGCAGGTGCGGGCGATGACGCGCGAGACGCCGCTCTCTCCGACGAACATGTGGTGCGCTTCCTCGGTCAGCATGAACTTGGTCGTGCGCGCCAGCGGGTCGAATGCGCTCTCGGCCAACGCGCAGAGCTGGAACTTGCCGTCGCGGTCGGTGAAGTAGGTGAACATGAAGAAC
>CADEEN010000578.1 GCA_902826345.1 uncultured Burkholderiales bacterium
TCGCCGCGGCCAGCGCCTCGTGCAACCTGACGCTGGCCGACCGCATCGTCTCCGGGCTGCGCCTGGACGCGCTGCTGCCCGGCGTGTTCCAGGCCACGGCCAGCTGCGCCGACGCCGCTGTCGATCTGGTCGGTGTGCCGTACGAGTTCTGGAGCCTGACGCTGTTCATCGTCATCGAGGCGATGGCGCTGTGGCTGCTGGTGCGCGGGCGCACCGCGGCGCGCTGACGCGCCGACTTCACGCAGCTTTACGCAGCGGCAACGATCGCGGAGTGAGCGCGGCGGCGCACGGCGGCGTTGTCTCTCGCACGGCCCTCCTTCGTCCGGCCGCATGGAGCTTCGATGAGCAAGACCCGATTCGTGATCCCGGCTGCACTGGCCCTGGCTGCGGCGCTCGGCAGCGGCGTGGCCCAGGCGCGCGACGCCGACGTGCAATGGTCGGTGACGATCGGCTCGCCCGGGTACCGGCTTCCGCAGCCGGTGTACTCGGTGCCGGTGCCGGTGTACCACCGACCCGCGCCGGTGTACCACCAGCGACCTGTGTATCCGGTGGCGCGCTACCAGGAACCGACCCGCTGGGACCGCGACGGCGACGGCATTGCGAACCGCCATGACCGCCTCTACAACCCGCGCTGGGACGTCGACGGCGACGGCATCCCCAACCGCCACGACCGCTACAGCCGACACGACCGACCGCATTTGGACGACGACCGCGACGGCGTGCCCAACCGCTATGACCGCCACGACAACAACCCGTGGCGTCGTTGATGCGTCAGAAGGTGTGAATAGACCCGGCGTGCCGGGCCGCGCAAACGCGCCCCTTCGTTAGCCGAAGCTGAGCTTCTGCGCGATCACCAGATCGTTCCAGCGCTTGGCTTCGGCCCCCATGAAGGCCTCGAAGTCGACCGGGCTCGACCCGACCCATTCGAGGCCTTGTTGCGCCAGCGTCGTCTTGACACTGGCCTGTGACAGCGCCTGCGTCACCGCGTCGTGCAGCGCCTGCTGCCGCGACGCGCCGATGCGCGCCGGCGCCAGCGCGCCGATCCAGGTCGAGACGTCGAAGTCCTTCACGCCGGCCTCCTGCAGCGTCGGCAACTCGGGCGCCACCGAGTAGCGCTTCGCGGACGTCACGCCGAGCGCCTTGACACGGCCACTCTTCACGTGCGGCCCGATCGCCACCCACGAACCCATGAACAACTGCACCTCATCGTTCATCACCGCCTGCAGCGCCGGCACGCCGCCGCGGTAGGGGATGTGCACGATGTGCGTGCCGGTGCGAGCCTTGAAGAGCTCGGCTGCGAGGTGGTTCAGCGTACCGAGGCCGGCCGACGAGACGTTGAGCGCGCCGGGCTTGCGCTTGGCCAGCGCGATGAACTCTTGCAGCGAGTTCACCGGCAGTGACGCCGGCACCGCGAAGACGAGCGGGAAACTCAACAAGCGAGAGATCGGCGTGAAGTCGCGCAGCGTGTAGCCGAGGTTCGGATAGACGAGCGGGTTGGTGACGTGCGAGTCGAACGCCAGCATCAGCGTGTTGGCATCGCCGGCTTGTCGCGCCACACCCGCCGCGGCGATGGAGCCCGACGCGCCGGGCTGGTTGTTCACCACCACGTTCTGGTTCAGCATCTTGGGCAGGTGTTCGCCGAGCAGCCGCGCAGTGAGGTCCACCGAGCCGCCGGGCGGCACCGGCACGACGAGGTTCAGGTTCGCCGCGGTCTGTGCGTGCGTGAGCGTTGGCAGCGCTGCCGACGCGCCGATCCAGGCCAGGGACTGTCTGCGATCCATCGTTCGTCTCCTTTTGGTGGCGCGCAGTGTGCCCGAGCGCGATGACGCGCCGATGTCACCCCGCCGTCACGCGCAACACTTCCTTGAAGCCGTGCACCTTGTGGCCCTTGCGCGCGCGCTTGCCTTCGTGACTCGCAAGTGCCGCGCCGCGCAGCATCTCGTCCTTGTCCTTGCCACCATTCACACCTTCGCCCACACGCACATCCCCACAGATCGCAACCGCGAGCAGC
>CADEEN010000579.1 GCA_902826345.1 uncultured Burkholderiales bacterium
TTGCGCGCGTCCTGCAGCTTCTTCGGCGTCGGCTGTTCGGTTTTGTCGCCACTGTCGTTGTCTTGGGCCACGGACATCCCTTGGCCGGCATGCGAAAGCCGTCCCTGAAAACGATGGTGGCTGCAAGACCACCGGCGATTGCCTCGAGTTGCGTCATTGGTAACCGCATGCACGCCGGCCTGCCCAACCCCTGCTGGCGCGGAGCGCGCGCTGTACTAGAAAGAAGCAGTCGCCCGTCAAAACGCTCGACAGCCCGGATTCTTGTCGTGGACAAAGTTCAAGCCGCACGGTGCCACAGTCACGGCGAGACACATCTTTCGTGAACTCTGTCACACAACCGGGGGTGCCAGCGCGAAACACTGTTCAACGGCCCGAAGAACCGGTGCGACAAAAATGCGGGGAAGTACATGCTCGATCCAACATGCCGCAGCCCAGCTGCCAGCCTGCATGTCGCCATGGCGACAGTCAACCCGCAGGCGATCGGCACGCGCGCTTTTCGCACGTGGCGCTGGCAGGCTCGCCCGGCCCGCCGCCCGTCTCGGTTGGGCTGGAGTTTGTTCAAGACGGTTCTGCTCGTGGGCTGTACCCTGGCGTCGGCGGGGGCGGCCCGCGCCGATGCAGCGTTCAACGGCGCTGCCGCTTGCGAAGCGGCCGGGCAGGCCGTTCGATCGATGAGCACCGCCCAGCGCGAGCGCTTCAGCCAGACCGGTCAGACCGCAGCGCCGTGCGCCGTCTGGTCCGCCGACGCCGCGCCGCCGGCGGCGCGGCGTGAGTCGGTGCACCTGCAGCTCTTCAACGGGCCGGGCAGCAACGTGGTCAGCCCGAACCCGTACCGCTCGCTGGCCAGTCGGGTCACCGAAGCCCCGCCGCCGCAGCGCCCCGCTTTGTCGGGGGCCGTGGCGCGTGCCGTGGAGCTGTCGCCGGCCGTCGATGCCGCTGCGCGCCGCCACAACATCGACCCGCTGCTGCTGCACGCCATCGCGCACGTGGAATCGCGCCACGACCCACGGGCGCGTTCGCATGCCGGCGCCCTGGGCGTGATGCAGGTCATGCCGGGCACCGGGCAGCGCTTCGGCGTGGCCGACCGCGCAGCGCTGCACGACGTGCCGACCAACCTCGAGGTGAGTGCGGTCTACCTGAAGACGTTGCAAGACCGCTTCGGCAACGACCTGCCGCTGGTGCTGGCGGCTTACAACGCCGGCGAGGGCGCCGTGGAGCGCCACGGCCGGCGCGTTCCGCCTTACGCCGAAACGCGGCGCTACGTCGCCGACGTGATGGCGATCTACCAGCGCCTGGGCGCCACGGCGCGGCAAGTGCGGGGCCGTGCGCCGCCGCGCTCCGCGGCGGGCACCCTGTGAACCGCCGCGCGCACACGCCATGACCACCGCGACCACGCCCCTACCGCCGCTGCCGGCGCGCGCCGCCACCTTCAGCGGCCTGATGCTGGTGCTCGGCGTGCTCGTCGTCATGGCGACGATGGTGGCGACGCTGACGCCGTGGCTGATCGATGCGCTGCTGGCGGTCAACGTGGTCATCGGCGCGCTGCTGCTGCTGATGGCGATGTACGTCAAGACGCCGCTGGAGTTCTCGGCCTTCCCGAGCGTGATGCTGATCACCACGGTCTTTCGTCTCGCCGTCTCGATCGCCACCACCAAGCTGATCCTGCTCGACGGCGCGGCCGGCCACATCATCGACGCCTTCGGCCGCTTCGTCGCCGGCGGCAACCTGATCGTCGGCCTGGTGGTGTTCCTGATCGTCACGGTGGTGCAATTCATCGTCATCGCCAAGGGCGCCGAGCGCGTGGCCGAGGTCTCGGCGCGCTTCACGCTCGATGCGATGCCGGGCAAGCAGCTGTCGATCGACTCCGACCTGCGCTCCGGCCTGATCGACAAGGACGAGGCGCGCCGCCGCCGCCGCGAGCTCGAGCAGGAAAGCAAGATGCACGGCAGCCTCGACGGCGCGATGAAGTTCGTCAAGGGCGAGGCCATCTGCGGCATCGTCA
>CADEEN010000580.1 GCA_902826345.1 uncultured Burkholderiales bacterium
CGCGCGCGGCGATGTCGGTGGCGACGAGCACGCTGCAACTGCGGTTGGCGAACCGCACGAGCACCTGGTCGCGCTCACGCTGGTCGAGGTCGCCGTGCAGCTCCAGCGCGGCGAAACCTTGCGCCTTCAACACATCGACCAGGTTGCGGCACTGCTGCTTGGTGTTGCAGAAGGTCAGCGTGCTGATCGGCCGGTAGTGATCGAGCAGCAGCGACACCGCATGCAGGCGCTCGTCTTCGCGCACCTCGAAGAAGAGCTGGCGAATCTTCGTCGCGCTGTGCTGCTCGGCCACCGTCACCGTCTGCGGCTCGCGCATGAAGGCGGCGGCGAGCTTCGCGATGCCCTCCGGATACGTCGCCGAGAACAGCAGCGTCTGGCGCTGCGTCGGGCATTGCTTGGCGACGGCAGCGATGTCGTCGTGAAAGCCCATGTCGAGCATGCGATCGGCCTCGTCGAGCACCAGCGTGTTCAGCGCATCGAGCTTCAGGCTGCTGCGATCGAGGTGGTCCAGGATGCGCCCCGGCGTGCCGACGACGATGTGCGCGCCATGCTCCAGGCTCGCCAGTTGCGTTCGCATCACGCTGCCGCCGCAGAGCGTGAGCACCTTGACGTGATCTTCCGCGCGCGCGAGGCGCCGCACCTCCTGCGTCACCTGCTCGGCGAGCTCGCGCGTCGGGCAGAGGACGAGGGCCTGCACCGCGAAGCGGCGCGGGTTCAGGTTGGCCAGCAGCGCCAACGAAAACGCCGCGGTCTTGCCGCTGCCGGTCTTGGCCTGCGCGATCACGTCCCTGCCGGCGAGTGCGAGCGGCAGGCTCGCCGCCTGGATCGGCGTCATCGCGGCATAGCCCAGGCGCTGCAGGTTGTCGAGCGTGGCGGGCGGCAGCGGTAGGCTGGCGAAGTCGGGCGAAGCGGCAGGCATGGGCGATTGTCGACGTTGCACCGACAAACGCGTGTGAGCACCATCAACCGACATTCGCAGCGAAGGCGCCGGCCCGCTTTCAGGCACTGATCGACGAAGTGAGCGCGGGGGTCAGCCCGGCTGGGCGAAGCCGCTGTCGATCCAGGCCGATGCACTGCTGGCAGTGAGCTTGAAGTTGGCCGGCACGCGCACGCGCGCCAGCTCGGCGCCGTCGGCATCGGTGGCTGCCAGCAGCGCGTGCGCATCGTCGTCGTCGGGAACGATGTCGAGCGTGACTTCGATGCGCCCGGCCGGCGCCATCACGAACAGGCTCTTGTGCAGTTGCGCATGCAACTGCTGCTCGTGCCGGCGCAAGACTTCGGCGGCGGTCTTCACCAGCGTGTTGAACGCGGCCGTGTCGAGCGGCTTCGGGTTCTTCTTGTCGCGGCCCATCGTCCACGGCCCGACCAGCGCCGGCTCGGCCTCGCCGGCCTTGATCATCTCCACCGCCCAGCCGTCGTCGTCGTTGTTCTTGATCACACGCGCGGTCCAGCCGTTGTCGCGCCAGAGCGTGGGTTCGTGCAGGGGCTTGTCATCGGTCTCGTCGAGCGCGTTCATGGAAGTCGGCGTCATGGTCATGGCATGGATTGTGGCGGCCCGCATGGCAGACAATCCGCCGATGGCAAATCAGCAGATCTCGATCATCGGCGCGCCGACCGACATCGGCGCCGGCGCGCGCGGCGCGAGCATGGGCCCCGAAGCGATGCGCGTGGCCAACATCGTGCCGATCCTGCAAGGTCATGGCCTCGAGGTCATCGACCGTGGCAACCTCGTCGGCCCCACCAACCCGTGGACCCCGCCGGTGGACGGCTACCGCCATCTCGCCGAAGTGGCGCAGTGGAACCGCACGGTGCACGATGCCGTGCACGCCGAGCTGACGCAAGGCCGCCTGCCGATCCTGCTCGGCGGCGACCATTGCCTGGGCATCGGCAGCATCAGCGCCGTGGCGCGCCACTGCCGTGAGAGCAACAAGAAGCTGCGCGTCCTGTGGCTCGACGCGCATGCCGACTTCAACACCAACGTGCTCACGCCCAGCGGCA
>CADEEN010000581.1 GCA_902826345.1 uncultured Burkholderiales bacterium
TTTTCCACGTCCTCAGCGACGGCAGTGAGACGCTCGCCAACGCACGGATGGAAGACGACATGCTCGTCGTCGATCGCGTGAGCCGGCGCCTTACGCTGCGTGCAGGTTCCGCCGTCGTCGCCGTCTGGAACGACGCCTTCGATCTCGATGGTGTGCCGCCGGAGCGCGGGACCACTGTCCCGGGGGTGCGGCGATCCCTCAAGGCCGACAGCACGTCGGCTCGCCAGTCGTCAAGCGAACAACGCAGCGAGGTGGCGCCATGAACGATCCCGTGCGTCCCGATGAACGTCTCGCCAAGGGACCCGACGAAGACCCCAACGGTATCGCCCCACTACCGGGCGAGGCCGGTATCCCGAACGTCGCCGAACGCCAGCGCCTGGCGGTCTCGAAGAAGGGCTTGCTGGCACTCGGCCTTTTCGTGCTGACGCTGATCGTCATCGCCGCCTTCACGATTCAGAAGTTCGCGGCCAGCGGCAAGAAGCCCGACGAGGAGTCGAAGCGCGTCAGCGACCGACCGACCGCAGCGACGGCCGAACCGCGCCGGCTCGAGATGCCGATGATCGCCACGGCCGCGGCCAGCACCCCGGCGGCCGGCGGGCCTCGCATCCCGGCCATCGTGCCGACGGCCGACGAGCTGGCCGAGCCGATCGGTGTGCGGCGCACCGGAACGGGTGCACCCAGTGGTGGGAACACCAAGGTGGTCCCGCCGGAGGATGCACCCGTGTTGCTGGTGACCTCGCGCCCGACGCCGCCCGGGGTTGCAACGGCGCCGCCATCGCGGCCCGGCGAGCAAGTCGCCGCGACTGGCGCGGAGCCGCGAGAGATCGACCCGAACGACCCGATCGCGAACACTGCGCGCAATCTCCAGGGCTATCAGCGGCAGCTGCAGGGCTTGCTCGATACGCTGACGCGCAGCACCGCACTCGCAACGGGGCAGGCTACGGGGCAAGTGCCGACGGGGGCACTCCTTGGGGGGCCACCGAACGGAGTGGCCCCGATGGGTGTCGCACCAGGCGGTGCGGCACTCCCCGGCGCGGGACTGTCCGGCGGGCAGCTTCAAGGGTCGGCGACCCCGCGGGTAGCGGCCGGCATGCTTGGCAATCGCAGCCTCACGCTGCCCAAGGGCACAGCGTTCACCTGCGCCCTGAAGACCAAGGTCATCAGCGCCGTGTCGGGCCTTGTCGGCTGCCAGGTACAGCGCAATGTGTACAGCGACGACGGCCGCGTTCTGCTGATCGAGCGCGGCTCGCATCTCGACGGCGAGTACCGCATCGCCTCGGTTCGGCCCGGCACGGTGCGCATCCCGGTGCTGTGGACGCGCATTCGCACACCGAACGGCGTGACGGTGGACATCGAGTCGCCGGGAACGGGCCAGCTCGGCGAGTCCGGCATCGACGGCTACGTCGACAACCGCTGGGCCGAGCGCATCGGCGCCGCGATGCTGCTGTCGCTGATCGACGATTCGGTCAAGCTGATCATCCAGAACCAGGCGAACGAGTCGAACGCCGACACGATCGTTCTGCCCTCGACGACGGCGAACACGAGCAAGCTGGCCGAGAAGGTGCTGGAGAGCACCATCAACATCCCGCCGCTGATCTACCGCAACCAGGGCGGCATCGTCGGCATCTACGTCGCGCGCGACGTGGACTTCTCGTCGGTGTACGAACTGCAGCCGGTTGTGCAGGTACCGCAGGAGCGCCGGCCGTGATAGGCATCGAGGATCTCCGCGTGGTCGACGCGGTCGATGCGTTCTTCGAGGGCACGTCGGCGGAGTGGCGCGGCGACGCCACGTCGGTGATCGAGTTCTTGCGCCCCTTGCGCGAACAGCTCGACACCGACGGCGTGCTCGAAGTCTGCGCCAACCGGCCGGGCGAGCTTCTCGTCGAGACCGTCAAGGGCTGGCGCGTGGTGCCCGCGCCTGAGATGACGCTGGAACGGTGCCTGTCGCTGGCCACGGCGGTGGC
>CADEEN010000582.1 GCA_902826345.1 uncultured Burkholderiales bacterium
CCGGCTTCTGGACCGGCAAGGACATCGCGTTCGCGATGTACGGCTCGGTGCCGTTCGGTCCCGGCGTCGGCGAGTACCTGGCGTGGATGAAACACGGCGGCGGCGAGCAGCTGATGAAGGAACTGCACGCCAAGTACAACGTCGAGGTGCTGATGTGCGGTGTCATCTCGCCGGAGGCCTCGGGCTGGTTCCGCAAGGAGATCAAGTCACTCGACGACCTCAAGGGCCTGAAGATGCGTTTCTTCGGCCTGGGCGCCAACGTGATGCAGAAGATGGGTGTGTCGACGCAGCTGCTGCAGGCCGGCGAGATCTTCCAGGCGCTGCAGCTGGGCACGATCGACGCGACCGAGTTCTCGATGCCGGTGATGGACCTGACGCTCGGCTTCCACCAGGTGGCCAAGTTCTACTACTTCCCGGGCTGGCATCAGCAGGCGACGATCAACGAGTTGATCATCTCCAAGCAGAAATGGGCCGAGTTCAGCCCGACGCAGAAGATCCAGATCCAGACCGCCTGCGACGCGACGATGGCACAGCAGTTCGCCGAGGGCGAAGCGGTGCAGTTCAAGGCGATGAAGGAGATCGAGGCCAAGGGTGTCAAGCTGGTCAAGTGGCCGCAGGACATTCTCGATGCGTTCGAGAAGACCTGGAACGAGGTGGCGGCCGAGCAGGCGGCCAAGAGCCCGGAGTTCAAGAAGGCCTGGGAGTCGTACAGCAAGTTCCGAAAGGACTATGCGGTCTGGAAGGACATGGGCTACCTGAAGTAGCCCGCGATGCAGGCCCTGGTCGACTGGTCGGACCGGATCGAGGCGCTGCTGCGCCGGATCGCCCATGCCGGCGCGTGGGCGTTCATCGCCTGCGTCGTTGTCATCACCTTCGACGTGATCACGCGCAAGTTCGGCTTCCAGCTGCCCGAGTTCGGATCGACCCGGCTGCAGGAACTCGAGTGGCACCTGCACGCGGCATTGTTCTGCACCTGGCTGGGCTATGGCTACCTGCGCAACGCCCACGTGCGCATCGACGTGTTCACCGCGAATCGCAGCGCACGCAGCAAGATCGTGCTCGAACTCGTCTGCTGCCTGGTGTTCGCGCTGCCGTACCTGCTGGTCGCACTGCCGTACGCATTGGACTTCTTCCTGGTCTCGTTCCGGCAGGGCGAGTCGTCCGATGCCCCCACCGGACTGCCGGCACGCTGGGTGGTCAAGGGGTTCCTGCTGCTCGGCTTCGTCACCGTCACACTGGCGGTGGCGGCGGTGATCGCCCGCTGCGTGGTGGCGCTGTTCGGCCCGCCCGCCGTGGCCGGGCAGCTCGATCTGCCGTTCGCGTCGAAGTCGCACTGAAGCCGATGCCGAATCCGCGCCGGAGCCGCCGATGGACTGGTTGATCGACCACCTCGCGGTCGTCATGTTCTTCGCCCTCGTCTTCATCATGTTCCTCGGCTACCCGGTGGCGTTCCTGCTGGGTGCGATCGGGATCGGTTTCGGCTTCATGGGCATCGTCGCGGGTGTCTTCAACATGGCGCAGTTCGCCAATCTGCTGCCGCGCATCTACGGCCAGGCGGTGCAGAACCAGGTGCTGGTGGCGATCCCGATGTTCATCTTCATGGGGACGATGCTGGAGAAAAGCGGCGTCGCCGAGCAGCTGCTGCAGACCCTTCAGCTGATGATGCGCCGCGTGCCCGGTGGCCTGGCGATCGCGGTCACCGTGCTGGGCACGGTGATGGCGGCCACCACCGGCATCGTCGGCGCCTCGGTGATCATGCTGACGCTGATCGCATTGCCGGTGATGCTCGAGAAGGGCTACGACAAGTCGCTGTCGGTCGGCACGATCGCCTCGGCCGGCACCCTGGGCATCCTGATCCCGCCCAGCATCATGCTGGTGATCATGGGTGACCTGGTCGGCGTTCCGGTGGGCACGCTGTTCACCGGCGCGATCCTGCCCGGGCTGCTGATGAGCGGG
>CADEEN010000583.1 GCA_902826345.1 uncultured Burkholderiales bacterium
CATCGTTGTTCGCGTTCGCGCCGGTGTTGCCTGCGCTGGCGCAGCTGGCGCTGTTCGTCGGCTCCGCACTGGTGTTCCTGGCCTACCTGCTGTGGGTCTTGCAGCACCCGTTCGGCACGGCAGCGCGGCGCTGAAAGCGCGCTTCTATGCCGCCACCGGCGCCAGCTCCGTCAGCACTTCCGTCTTCGCCTGCGTCATCAGCTTGTGCAGCGGGCACTTGCCGGCCACGGCGAGCAACTCCTGGCGCTGCGCGTCGCTCAGGGCGCCGCCGAGATGCAGCACGGTGCGCAGACGGTAGATGCCTTTGCGCTCTTCGCCGTCGTCGCGCTCGACGGTGACGCGAATGTCTTCGACCGGGATCTGCTTGCGCTGCGCGTACCAGAGCACGGTCAGCGCCTTGCACGCGCCGAGCGCGCTGTCGTAGAGGTCATGCGGGCCGACGCCGAGATCTTCGCCGCCGTTGGAGGCCGGCTCGTCGAGCGCGATTGCATGCTGGCGCACCGTGGCGGTGTGCTTCATCTTGTGCGAGCGGTCGCGGGTGATGGTGATGGTCATGTCGATGCCTTTGCAACGATGCGCCCGGCCAACGGGTACGCCGGGTCGCTGTAGCCGGGCGTGCTCGGATGGCCTGGTGCGACGAGCGAATCGACCAGCGCTTCGTCGGCAACGTCGATGGTGACGTCGAGCGCGCCGAAATAATCTGTCCACTGTTCGAACGTGCGCGGCCCGGCGATGACAGCGCTGACCGCGCGGTTGGCCAGCACCCAGGCGGTGGCGAAGTGCGACAGCGCCACGCCCTTCTTCTCGCAGTGCTGCTTCAGCGTCTGCGCGATGGCGAGAGACTCCTCGCGGAACTCGGTCTGCAGGATGCGTTTGTCGCCGCGCCCCGCGCGCGTGTCGGCCGCCGGCTTCGCCCCCGGCGCGTATTTGCCCGAAAGCACGCCGCGCGCAATCGGGCTGTAGGGGACGACGCCGATGCCGTGGTGATGGCAGGCCTCGAGCACCTCCACTTCCGGCAGGCGGTTCAACAGGTTGTAGTACGGCTGGCAGACCACCGGGCCGGGCATGTTGAGCTGGCGCGCCGCGTGCACCATCTCGGCGATGCGCCAGCCGCGAAAATTCGACACGCCCCAGTAGCGGATCTTGCCGTCGCGCAGCAGCGCCTCGATGGCGCGCAGCGGCTCTTCGAGGTCCATGCCGTTGAAGTCGCGGTGCAGGTAGTAAATGTCGACATGGCCGGTGCCCAGGCGCGCCAGGCTGGCTTCGCACTCGCGCAGCACCCAGGTGCGCGAGTACTGCTGCTCGTTGATGCGCTCGCTCATCTTGTTGCCGCACTTGGTGGCGAGAACCCAGTCGTGGCGCTGGCCCTTCAGCAACTCGCTGACCATGCTCTCGGACAGGCCGACCGAGTACACATCCGCCGTGTCGATGAAGTTCACGCCGTGCTCGTGCGCGTGACCGACGATGCGCTTGGCCTCCGCAACGTCGGTCTGATCGGCGAACATCATCGTGCCCAGGCACAGCTCGGAGACTTGCAGCGGGCTCTTGCCCAGGTGGCGGTAGCGCATGAAGAGGACTCCTCGAAAGTAACCGTGCGGTTATAGGCCATCGCGGCGGCGTCCGCGCGCGCAGGCCTTGCAGACTGCCCGGCCGCGCCGCTACGCCGCCTCGTGCTGCGCCGCAGGCGGCTTCTTCCACAGCGAGCCGAGCAGCTCGTTGAGCCGCTTGCCGCCGCCCAGTTGTCGTCGCAACAGCTCGTGCGTCAGGTGGCCGGTCAGCGTTTCCTGGCGCAGCACGCGGCGCGTGCGCAGCAGGTTCAGCAGCGCGAACGCACTGCCGATCAGAAAGGCGGTGAACAACAGCCAGGGCAACAGCCAGCCGCCGGTGACGTCGAGGTAGAAGCGGTGGAAGCCACGCACGAAGGCCCAGACGGCCGACAGGCCGCCGCCCGCGG
>CADEEN010000584.1 GCA_902826345.1 uncultured Burkholderiales bacterium
TTCTGGACCTGGCGCGCCAACCGACATGTCTGGATCGGCGGCCGCTGGGAAGCGCCGCGTCACGGCTACCGCTGGCCGCCGCACCACTGGGAGCCGATCTCGCAGGGCCGCGGTTGGCGCGAAAGGCACGGCGGCTGGCACCGCTGATGCTCAGGCGGCCGAAGGCCCACGCAGGCGCGAACCGCCGGGCAGCGGCACCGCGCGGTGCAGCACGTCTTCAGCCAGCCATGCCGCAGACCGACGCGCGCGCTCGGCCACCACCGGCAGCGGCATCTGCGTGTAGTCGTCGTTGAAGACTTCGAAGCTGTAGTCACCGCGGTAGCCCATGCCGTCGAGTTCGATGACGAGCCGGCGCAGCTCGTCGCTGTGCACGCCCTCGCCGGGGAAGACGCGGAAGTGGCGTGCCGTCTCGATGCGCTCTTCGACGGTGCGGATTTCCTGCCACATGAAGTCGGCCAACTGCACGAGGTAGATTTTTTCCGGGTCGATGTCCTGCAGCGCCTCGGTCGGCGTGCGCGTGGCGAAGCTGTGGAAGGAGTCGATGCCCATGCCGAGGTTCGGTGCGTCCGCCTTCTCGACGACACGCCAGGCGCCGACGCAATCGTTGATGTGCCGGCCCCACGACAGGCCCTCGAACGCCACCTTGATGCCATGCGGCAGCGCCATCATCGCCAGCTTGCGCAGGTCGCGCGCGATCGCCGCTTCGTCGTTCGTCGCATGGCGGCTGGTCGATGAACAGGCGAGCAGGATCGGGCTGCCGAGCGCGGCGCACATCTCGATCATCGAGCGCGCAATGTCGACCTTGTAGTCGTGCAGGTGGCCCGACAGGCCCTCGAAATCACGCAGCACCTGGAAGCCGGTGACGCGCAGGCCGCTGGCCTTCACCTCTTCGACGGCGGCGTGCCAGCCGTCGGCGTGGCCCACGACGTCGCGCGCGGCCATCATCACCTGACTGAAGCCGGCCTCCTTGATCGCGCGCAGCTTGGCCGCCAGCGGCCCGGCCAAGGAGATCGTGTCCATGCCGAAGTCGGCGATGTACTCGGCGCTTCTCATCACGACTTCGCTTCGTGATGCACGAGTTCGAACATCACACCACCCAATGCCGGCCGCGTCAGCGCGCCTCGCACCTCGGTGTGCAAGGTGTCGGTCTCGACGAAATCCACCCCCCGCGCGCGCAACGCCTTCACCGTCGCCGGCACGTCGGGCGCACCGAAGGCCACGCGCTGCAGGCGCTCGCCGGTGTCGTCGACGACGAGCGAATCGGGCTCGATGAGTTGCAGGTAGAACGTGCCGCAGGGGCTGGCCAGCACGCTGCCGCGCGGCAGGATGCCGAAGCGCTTCTCCGCCGGCACTTCCATGAAGCCGAACAGCGACGAGTAGAACGCGCACCAGTCGGCGCTGCGATCCGCGCCGACGTACTGCACGACGCCGAACCAGTGCAGGCCGGCGACGGCGGGCACGACCGGATCGACCGTCGGCACCGGAATGAAGTCGACGTCGTAGATCGAGAACTCGCGCCAGCGGTCGATGAAGTAGAGACGGCTCGACCCCGCGCCGTGCACGCCGGGGATGTGCAGCTCCATCGGCTGCACCTTGACCGGCACCGGCCAGCCGCCCTGCTCGACGACACGTGCCTGCGCGGTTCCGGCGTCACGCACGCGCAAGGCAATGGCCGCGATCTGCGGCGTGTCGCCATCCGCCGGCGACACGGCATGCGCGTTGACGACGATGTTCATCGTGCCCTGCCGATAGAGCATGACCTCGCGCGAGCGATGCCGCGCCACGGGCCGAAAGCCGATCGACTCGAGCACCTGGCCGAGCGCCTGCGGCCGCGGCGTCGTGTACTCGATGAACTCGATGCCTTCGATGCCGAGCGGGTTGCTAGCCTCTACGACGGCTTCGCGGTCGAGCGGTGAATTCATGCGTTTGCTCCTCGCGGGGTCAGGCTCC
>CADEEN010000585.1 GCA_902826345.1 uncultured Burkholderiales bacterium
CCGCTGGCAGGTGCGCCCCGATGCGGCCGGTGGCCTCGAACTGATCGGCAGCGATTGCGCGCGCGCCCGCGCCGGCTTGGCGCAGTTCGGGCCTGCCGAGGATGCCGTGCAGCCGCTGGTCGATGGCCGCGCGGCCACGCAGGGCGATGCTGTCGCCGCCGCGGCGCGCCTGTTGCGCGCCAGCCGCCAACCGCTCTTCGGCGGCCTGGGCACCGACGTGGCCGGTGCGCGCGCGTTGTACCGGCTGGCCTGCGCAACGGGCGCGATCTGCGATGCCGCGCAAGGCGCAGCGCTCGCGCAGAGCCAACGCGCGCTGCAAGACCGCGGTGGCTTCACGACCACGCTGGCCGAGGTGCGGGCGCGCGCCGATGTCCTCGTCTTTATCGGCGGCCTCGGGCTCGAACAGGCGCCGCTGCTGTTCGATCGCCTCGGCCTCGGTGATGCGGCGGTGGCGCAGCGGCATGTGGTGGCCGTCGGCGCGTCGCCGGCCGAGCAGCAGCAACTCGCCGCGCTCGGCGAGCGCCCGGGCGTTCGCGTCGAGTCGCTGCCGCTGCACGGCGATCTGTTCGACACGATGGCGCTGCTTTGCGCGGCGGTGAGCGGGCGCGCCGTCGAGGTGCCGCCGCCACTGGCCGCACTCGCTGCGCGCTTGCACGCGGCGCACTACAGCGTGTTCATCGCCACGCCTGCGCACTGGCCGGCGCACAGCGCGCTGCTGATCGAAGCGGTGCAGCGCGCCGTCGGCCACCTCAACGCGAAGACGCGCGCCGCGGCGCTGTGGCTCGGTGGCGGCGATGGCGCCGCCACGGTGAGCCAGGTTTTCACCTGGCTGTCTGGCCTGCCGCTGCGCTCACGCGCCGGGCCGCGCGGGCTCGAACACGAGCCGTTGTGCTTCGATGCGGCGCGCCTGCTCGACGACGGCGCCATCGATGCGCTGCTGTGGCTGTCGTCGTTCGACGCCACCTCGGCGCCAAGGCAAACGAACCTGCCGATGATCGCGCTCGGCCACCCGCGTCTGGCGTCTTCATGCCGACGCGCAGGCTCGGTGTTCATCCCGGTCGCCACGCCGGGCATCGGCACGGCCGGGCATCTGTTCCGCACGGATGGCGTGGTGCTGTTGCCGCTGTTTGCCGTGCGTGACGATGGCTTGCCGAGCGCGGCCGAGGTGATCACGCAGATCACGCAGGAGATGTCGTCGTGACGACGCTGAAACTGCGCGGCGGACGGATCATCGACCCGACGCAGGCCGAGCCCGACGCGGTACGCGATCTGTTCATCCGCGACGGTCGCATCGTCGAAGCGGAACATGCAGCGCAAGAGATCGACGCCGGCCGCTGCATCGTCATGGCCGGCGGCATCGACATGCACACGCACATCGGCGGCGGCAAGGTCAACCTCGCGCGCTTGCTGATGACCGAAGACCATCGAGACAACGGCAACCCGATCGCCTTGCCGACCAACCCGCTCGAACTCGCGTCCTGCGGCACCTGCACACCCGGCACGCTCGCCACCGGCTACCGCTATGTCGAGATGGGCTACACGGCAGCGTTCGAGCCGGCGATGGTGGCCGGCAACGCGCGCCACGCGCACATGGAAATGGGCGACACGCCCGTGCTCGACCACGGCGCCTACGTCATGCTCGGCAACGACGAACTGTTCCTGCAATTGCTGCACGACGGCGGCGCGGCAGGCAAGAACTTCGCGCAGATCCGCGACTACGTGGCCTGGACGATCAACGCCACCAAGGCGCTCGGCGTGAAGGTCGTCAACCCGGGCGGCATCTCGGCCTTCAAGTTCAACCAGCGCAAGCTCGACGTCGACGAAAACCATGTGCACTGGCAGGTGACGCCGCGGCGCGTCGTGCACACCTTGGCGCGCGCGCTGAAGGAGCTCGGCGTGCCGCACCCGCTGCACATCCACGGCAGCAACCTCGGCGTGGCCGGCAACA
>CADEEN010000586.1 GCA_902826345.1 uncultured Burkholderiales bacterium
GCATTCATGTGTCTTGTCCTTGAGGTCTTTGCTTTGAAGGGGCGGCGAGTGGGCCGGGACGACTGGTTCCGTTCATGTCCCCCGTCGGTCGCTGCGCGCTCGCCTCCTCCTTTACTTCACTGCACCAGTCGCCCCGGCCCACTCGCTGTCGGCGCACGAGGCCGTTCGTCCAGGGCAGCCGTGGAACCGGCTATGCCGGGCCACAGGCGGCGTCCCCCTCGAAGCGTCGAAGACGCGCAACGGAGGGGGGAAGCCGCGCAGCGGCGCAGGGGGGAGATCACAGCTTCACCATCACGTTGCGGAGTTCCGTGTAGAACTCCAGCGAGTGCACGCCGCCTTCGCGGCCGATGCCCGAGGCCTTGCTGCCGCCGAAGGCGGTGCGCAGGTCACGCAGGAACCAGCTGTTGATCCAGCACAGGCCGACCTCGATGGCCGAGGCCATGCGGTGCGCCTTGCCCAGATCCTGCGTCCACACGGTGGTCGCCAGGCCGTAGTCGGTGGCGTTGGCCAGCGCAATCGCTTCCTCTTCGGTGTCGAAGGGGGCGATGTGGCAGCAGGGGCCGAAGATCTCCTCGCGGATCACGCTGGCGCTTTCGGGCAGGCCGGTCCAGATAGTGGGCTGCACGAAGTGGCCGTTGGCGTACTCGCCCGTCATGGCCGGTTCACCGCCGCCGGTGACGACGGTCGCCCCCTCGGCCCTGGCCTTGGCGTAGTAGCCCATGACCTTCTGCTTGTGTTCGGCCGAGATCAGCGGGCCGATGCCCACGCCCGGCATGTCGGGGCCGCCGATCTTCAGGCCCTCAGCCTTTTCTTTCAGCGCGGCGACGAACTTGTCGAAGATCGGGCGCTGCACGTACACGCGTTCGGTGCCCAGGCAGACCTGGCCGCAGTTCTCGAAGGCGCTGCGGGTGATGCCGGCGATGGCCTTGTCGAAGTCGGCGTCGGCGAACACGATGCCGGCGTTCTTGCCGCCGAGTTCGAACGACACCGGGCGCACACCCTTGGCGGCGGCGGCCATGATGGCTTCACCCGTGCGGGTCTCGCCGGTGAAGGTGATGCCGTTGACACCCGGGTGCTTGGTGATGAATTCGCCGGCCGAGCCGGGGCCGAAGCCGTGCAGCACCTGGTACACGCCCTTGGGCACGCCGACCGCGTTCATCACCTCGCCCAGCAGGGTCGCGGTGGCGGGGGTTTCCTCCGAGGGTTTGACGATGACGGTGTTGCCGCAGGCCAGGGCCGGGCCGACCTTCCAGGTCATCAGCAGCAGCGGCAGGTTCCAGGGGCAGATCACGCCGACCACGCCCAGGGGTGTGCGCAGGCCGTAGCTGATGGCAGTGCCGCCGTCGGGCGTGGTCATCTGGAAGCTCTCGGTCGGCACGTTCTTGACGATGTCCGCAAAGATCTTGAAGTTGGCGGCGCCGCGCGGGATGTCGATGTGCGAAGCCAGCGAGCGCGGCTTGCCGGTGTCGGCCAGTTCGGCGGCGAGGAAGTCGTCGAAGCGGCGGTTGATCTCGTCGGCCACCGCGTGCAGCAGTTCGGCGCGCTTGACCACGCTCATCGTGCCCCACTCGCCCTTGAGCGCGGCGCGGCCCGCGGCCACGGCCGCGTCGACCTCGGCCTGACCGGCCTCGTGCACCAGACCTACGACCTCGTTGGTGGCCGGGTTGCGGTTTTCGAAGGTCTTGGCGGTGGCGACGAAATCGCCGTTGATGAAGTTCAGGAACTGTTTCACGGTGCGTGAGGAAGGAAAAGAAAAGTCAGTCGAGGCCCAGGGCCTTCAGGCCGGCGCGGGCACAGGCTTCGTCCTGTTCGGCCGAGCCGCCGGACACGCCGATGCCGCCGATGCGCTGGCCACCGGCCACGATGGGCAGGCCGCCACCGAACAGCACCAGGCGCTGGCGCTGGTTCAGGCCGATGCGCAGCAGCTCGTCGTCGCCGATCAC
>CADEEN010000587.1 GCA_902826345.1 uncultured Burkholderiales bacterium
TATTAGAATGATGAATAGTTTAGTCAGTTAAATATGTACAGTAAAATGTTTAGTCTGATTGACAATTTGGATATGGAGAAACCAGAGGATAAGGAATTAGTAAGTATGATCAGCAAGATCAAAGGTCTGCGGATACTTGCGAAGGAGGGTGCTCGTAATTCAAGGGAGTTATTTGCTGAAGCCCTTGCATCTATTCCTCAAAAGGAATTTGAAGAGCTAATGACTGTGCGTGATAAAGACAAAGACATGAAATTCTTCATTAAAGAATCGGGCGGAAAAATAAGTGAGTTGGTGATGATAGCCGGAGGCAATGAAGAATTTATGGTGCTGAGTTTGTTTGGCGAGATTGATTTGAAGCAAATCTCTAAAATCAGTAAGAGCATGAACATAGAAGGATTACAAAATCTGGAGAACATCAAAGACAAGAAAAATTAATTTCAAGTGAAACGATAAAAAGGATGCAGACCCTGCATCCTTTTTATTTTTATATACGTCTAAGTAATATATTCCACACCTCCAATTGCAAATCCCTTCATATGAAAAAGAAATATTTACTCTCCGTACTTTTAGTAGCCCTCGCCTTTGGTGCTTTCGCGCAAAGCCGTAGCTATGCTGCACTTAAAGATAATTTTAAGGGCCAGCCCGAAGTGCATAGCTTTTCTTTAAATGGCTGGTTTGGCCGAATGGTTTTAAACATGGCGGGTGAGCATGAAGTACGCAACGCCATTAAAGAATTAAAACATGTTCGGTTGATTACCATTCCGCGGCAGGAGTTCAGCAATCGTAACTTAACCATTACCGGATTTAAAACGTTGATGAAACAAGATGGCTTTGAGGACCTGGCTCAGATTATGGATAATGGCGAAACCGTTGCGATTTATGTGCAAGAAGGCAAGACTAAAAATAATAACCGTTATATGATGCTGATTGAAGAAGCCTCTGAAATTGTAGCAATCGAATTAACCGGTTATCTTGACCCTTCCATGTTAGTACCGTCCGAAAATTCAAAAGTTATAATCAATCAGTAATATGAGATTTCTTGTAACACTTTTGTTGCTGGCAGCCGTGGGCGTAGCTGATGCACAAACCAAAACCACTCAGGCTTTGGATGAAAAATACGATGGACTTTCGTTATTCTTCTATCGCAATACCTTGCGCATGCTCAATCAAAAAGACGATCCGGCTTTTGATGAACTGATTAAAGACATAGAAAAGATGCGCTTTATGATGATCAATAAAGTGGAGTCGAATTTTACAGATAGCGATTACAAAAAATTATTGGATGGCTACAAAAGCGAAGCCTACGAAGAGATGATGAGTGGTCGCGCAGATGGGCGCACGTTTACCGTGTACTTACGTGAAACAAATGGCAACGTAAAAGGCACTGTAATTCTGGCAAAGGATGAGGAATCGGTTATGGTGCTGGATATCTTGGGAAAGATAGCCATTAATAAAGTGCCAGAATTTTTTAACGCCATCGACAACAGCACCGATATTGGTGGCAAGATTAAGGACTTTATGAGTGATGATGATAAAAAGAATGAAGGAGCAAAAGAAAAAGACAATAAGGCTGGTAATAACTAATCGCTAAAAAATTTGGAAACCGTTTTATCTGTAAACAAGCTCACCAAAAATTTTGGAAAGCTTTGTGCCGTAAACCAACTTGATCTGGAAGTAAAGCGTGGCCAGGTGTTTGGAATGCTCGGCCCCAATGGCAGTGGCAAGACAACTACGTTGGGTATGTTGATGGGCGTGGTTAATCCAACCGCAGGTAGTTTTAATTGGTTCGGTGAGCCGGCTACAAATCTTACACGCAGAAAAATTGGTGCCGTGCTGGAGCATCCTATTTTTTATCCTTACCTGAGTGGTCAGAAAAATCTGGAACTGAATGCCATGATTAAAGGCGCTGACCCAAATAACATTGCCAAAGTGTTGGATATAGT
>CADEEN010000588.1 GCA_902826345.1 uncultured Burkholderiales bacterium
GCTGGTGGCGTCGAACACGATCTGCACACCGTCGGCCTTCATGTGCGGGATCAGGCCGTCCACACCCTCGGCGGTGGTCTTGATGCCCATCTCCTTGGCGCGCTTGAGACCGTCGGAGTTGGGATCGATGCCCACCATCCACACGGGTTCGAGCAAGGGGCTGCGCTGCAGTTTGTACAGCAGGTCGGTGCCGATGTTGCCGGGGCCGATCAATGCGCACTTGATTTTTTTGGTCATGGGTTGACTCCTGGGGGAAGAAGAAAAAAGGTTCAGGTGAGCGTGCGCACCACGCCACCGTCCACCCGCAGCGCGGCGCCGGTGGTGGCGCTGGCCTGCGGGCTGCAGACGTAGGCCACCATGGCCGCCACCTCGTCGGGGCGGATGAAGCGGCGCAGCAGCGAGGTGGGGCGCGCGTCGCGGAAGAAGCGGGCCGCGGCTTCGTCGAAGCTCAGGCCCTGCTGCGCGGCGAGCGTGTCGAAGAAAGCGCGTGCGCCTTCGGTCAGCGTGGGGCCGGGCAGCACGCTGTTGACCGTGACGGCGGTGCCGGCGCAGCACTCGGCCAGGCCGCGTGCCACGGACAGCTGGGCCGACTTGCTCATGCCGTAATGCACCATCTCGGCCGGCGGGCAGATGCCCGACTCGCTGGAGATGAAGACGATGCGGCCGCGGTTGCGCGTCAGCATGCCGGGCAGCGCGGCGCGGGCGAGGCGCACGCCGCTCATCACGTTGACCTCGAACAGGTGCTGCCAGTCGGCGTCGGCGATCTGCTCGAAGGGCTTGGGCTCGAAGATGCCGAGGTTGTTGACCAGGATGTCCACATCGGCCAGCCGGGTCGCCACCTGCTCGCAGCCGGCGGCGGTGCCCAGGTCGGCGGCGATGCCCGACACCTCGGCCTGCGGGTGCTGTTGGCGCAGGGTCTGCAGGGCGCGCTGCACCGACGCCTCGCCGCGGCCGCTGAGCACCACATGGGCGCCGTCGGCCAGCAGGGCCTGGGCGATGGCCAGGCCGATGCCAGCGGTCGAGCCCGAGACGAAGGCGGTCTGCCCCGCCAGGGGGCGTGGTGCCGGGCTCATGGGCGCCCTCCTACGGGCGGACGGGCGTGCAGCCAGCCGGCCAGCCAGCGGGTCAGGCGCGGCGCCACCACCCAGGTCATGAGGACCACCACCAGCACGGTGATGACCATGGTGCGCGGCACCAGCGGCCAGTCGGCCAGCAGCGGCGCCACGGTGAGGAACAGCAGCAGCACGGTCGGGAAGATGCCCAGCCAAGTCACGATCGCCACCTTCCAGCGCGGCGGCGCCTTGGTGGTGCTGCCCGCCGGCGCGAACCAGTAGTCCAGCCCGCTGACCCGGCGCATCTCCTGCGCACCGACGGTGTGGGGTGCGACTTGCGCGAGCCAGCGGGCCCGCTCGGGCGAGTCCTGCCAGGCGGCCAGGTGCGCCTCGTTGTCGAAGGCGAAGACCACGTGGTAGAGCAGGGGCTCGTCGCCGCCGCCGGCCTCGCCAGGGCGCACCAGCTGGCCGCCCAGGTGGCCGCCCAGGTGGCCGGGGAAGTGGGTCGCTGCCTCGATCATGCCGGCCATGGCCGTCTCGAAGCCGGCCACGCCTTGGGGTGCGACCCGGCGCGTGACCAGCACGGTCACGGCGCGCGACGGGGTGGCGGGTGCGTTCATGGGTGCAGGCGGCTCAGGGCGGCGCTCAGACGAATCGCATGCCAACCGTGCCCAGGTCCTGGAAGCGCACGTTCACGCTGTCGCCGGCCTGCACCGCAATGGCTTCGGTCACGCCGCCGGTCATGATGAAGCTGCCCGTCGGGATCTCCTGACCGCGCGCGCCCAGGTGGTTGGCCAGCATGGCGATGGCAGCGGCCGGGTGGCCCATCACGGCGGCGCCGGCGGCCATGGCCACGATCTGGCCGTTCTTCTCCAGCACCACGC
>CADEEN010000589.1 GCA_902826345.1 uncultured Burkholderiales bacterium
CCGACGGCGGCGGCGCCCAGCGCGCGACCAGCGTCTGCACCGGCGGGTCCGGCGCGCGCGCGAGGGGGATGGCGAGCGCGGTCAGCATGAGCAACAAGCCGAACAGCTTGAGCAAACGCTGCATCACTTCGCCACGCCCTGCAGTTGCAGGTCCAACGACTCGCGCTCGTCGAAGACGAAACAGCGCCCATGCCAATGCGGCGCGTCGGGCATCACCTCCAGATAGCGCAGGATGCCGCCGTCGAGCTGCCACACGTGCTCGATGCCGGCGGCCTGCATCGCCAGCGCCGCCTTCTCGCAGCGGATGCCGCCGGTGCAGTAGCTGACGACGGTGCGGTCCTGCAACGCGTCGAGATTCGCCGCCAGCGCGGCGGGGAAGTCGGAGAACTTGCCGAGGCGCCAATCGAGCGCGCCGTCGAACGCGCCGTGCTCGAGCTCGAAGGCGTTGCGCGTGTCGAGCATCAGCAACTCGCGGCCGCCGTCGTCGTGGCCCTGATCGAGCCAGCGCGCGAGCGTGGCCGCATCGACGGCCGGCGCGCGGCCGGCGGCAGGCCGCACCTGCGGCTGGTTCATGCGGATGATCTCGCGCTTGACCTTGACGCGCAAAAAGCGAAATGGCTGCTCGTCGCTCCAACTTTCCTTCGCATCGAGCCCTGCAAATCGCGCGTCGTCGCACAACCGCTTCAACCAGCCACGCAGCGCGATCTCTTCGCCGGCGAGAAACAGGTTGATGCCTTCTTCAGCCAGGATCACCGTGCCGCGCAGACCGGCGGCCCGTGCCGCGGCGTGAAGTTGTTCGCGCAACGCGGCGCTGTCGGGCAGGCCGACGAAGCGGTAGGCACTGAAGTTCAAGTAACGATCGGGCACGTCGAAATTCTACGAACTGCTTTACTTGCGATTCGCGCCATGACCGAGCCGGCATCACCGTCGTCCACCACCGGCCTCGTGCTGATGGGCGGCGGCGCGCGCGCGGCCTACCAGGTGGGCGTGCTGCGCGCGGTGGCGAGGCTGCGGCGCGAGGTCGGCGCACCGCGGCGCAACCCCTTCGGCGTCATTGCCGGCACGTCTGCGGGCGCGATCAACGCCGCCGCGCTGGCCTGCCACGCCGATCGCTTCGACGAGGCGGTGGCGGCGGTGGCGCGCGTCTGGCATGGCTTTCATGCCGAGCAGGTCTATCGCGCCGATGCTTTCGGCGTCGTCCGTTCCGGCGCGCGCTGGTTGACGATGCTCTCGCTCGGCTGGGCATTGCGGCGCTGGCGGCGCTCGGACCCGCGCTCGCTGCTCGACAACGCGCCGCTGGCCGAGTTGCTGTCGCAGGTGGTGGCCTTCGATCGCTTGCCCGGGCTGCTCGAAGGCGGACACATCGACGCGCTCGCCGTCACCGCGTCGAGCTATTCGAGCGGTCAGCATGTCACCTTCTGCCAGACGGCGCGGCCGTTCGAGCCCTGGCTGCGCTCGCAGCGCAGCGCCGTGCCGGCGACGATCGGCGCCGATCACCTGCTGGCGTCGTCGGCGATTCCCTTCGTCTTTCCATCGCAGTCGCTCGACATCGCAGGCTCATCGGAGTGGTTCGGCGACGGTTCGATGCGCCAGTCGGCGCCGATCTCGCCGGCCATCCACCTCGGCGCCGAGCGGGTGTTCGTCGTCGGCGCGGGGCGGCTCAACGAACCGCCGGGCGAGCAGCGGCAGGTGGCGGGCTATCCGAGCCTGGCGCAGATCGCTGGCCATGCGATGTCGAACATTTTTCTCGATGCGCTGTCGGTGGACATCGAGCGCCTGCAACGCATCAACCGCACGCTTGCGCTGCTCGACCCCGCGGCGCGCGCGCGCTCGCCGCTGCGGCCGGTGGAGGTGCTCGTGATTTCGCCGAGCGAACGCCTGGACGACATCGCCGCGCGCCATGTGCAGTCGCTGCCACGGCCGGTGCTGAGCTT
>CADEEN010000590.1 GCA_902826345.1 uncultured Burkholderiales bacterium
AGCAGGTCGGGGAAGTTCAGGCTCGCGGCGTGCACTTCGATCAGCGCCTCGCCGGCCGCGGGCTGTGGTGTCGGCCGCTCGCACCAGCGCAGCGCATCGACACCGGTCGGCTCTTCACATAGCCATGCGTCCATCGTGTTCTCCTCGTGTTGCTGTCTGGCGTGATGATAGGCACGCGCGGTGTCCTACATACAATCTCGCGATGCGAATACTGATCGCCAACGACGATGGCTACCTTGCTCCCGGTCTCGCTGCGCTGGTCGAGGCGATGGACGGTCTCGGCGAGATCGACGTCATCGCGCCGGAGCAGAACGCCAGCGGCACGTCGAACTCGCTGTCGCTGCACCGGCCGCTGTCGCTGTACCGCGGCGTCAACGGCTTTCGCTATGTCAACGGCACGCCGTCGGATTGCGTGCACGTGGCGCTGACCGGCTTGTTGCCGCACCGGCCCGATCTCGTGCTGTCCGGCATCAACAACGGCGCCAACATGGGCGACGACACGCTGTACTCGGGCACGGTGGCCGCGGCGATGGAGGGTTTCCTGTTCGGCATCCCGTCGATCGCGTTCTCGCAGGTCGAGAAGGGCTGGGCGCATCTCGACGAGGCGGCGGCAACGGCGCGCGCGGTGGTCGAGGCCGTGCTGGCCTCGGCGAAGACGACGCAGCCGTTCCTGCTCAACGTCAACATCCCGAACCGTGCCGATGCGCTGCAACTGCCGCGCCGGGTGACTCGCCTGGGCCGCCGCCATGCCAGCGAGCCGGTGATCCAGCAGAAGAGCCCGCGCGGCGAGGCCATCTACTGGATCGGCCCGGCCGGCGATGCGCGCGAGGCCGGCGAGGGCACCGACTTCCATGCAACGGCGGTCGGCTGCGTCTCGATCACGCCGCTGCAAGTCGATCTGACGGAGCACGCGACGATCGGCGAATGGTCCGCGGTGCTGCGTCGCGACGGCACGGCATGACGCAGCGTCCGCCGCGCTTCCCGCTGGTGCTGGACCGGGTCGGGCGCAAGGCCCCTGCGCGGCAGCGCGAGCCGGTGTCGTCGAACGCGCCGCCGCCGAGCGGCGTCGGCCTCGATTCGCAACACGTGCGCACGCGCATGGTCGAGCGGCTGCGCGCGCAGGGCCTGACGTGTCGACCGGTGATCGACGCGCTATCGACAGTGCCGCGGCATCTGTTCGTCGACGCGGCGCTGGTGGCGCAAGCGTACGAAGACACGAGCCTGCCGATCGGCCACGGGCAGACGATTTCCAAACCGTCGGTGGTGGCGCGCATGCTGTCGCTGTTGTTCGACGCGCGCGGCGACAAGACGCACCTCGGGCGCGTGCTCGAGATCGGCACCGGCTGTGGTTATCAGGCCGCGCTGCTGGCGCAGATGGCCACGCTGGTGATCTCCGTCGAACGTTTGCGCCCGCTGCACGACAAGGCGCGCGACAACCTGGCGACGATGCGGCGCTCCAACCTGCGTCTGGTCTATGGTGACGGCCGGCTCGGCCATGCGCCGAATGCGCCGTACGACACGATCGTCTGCGCGGCGGGTGGCGAAGCGCTGCCGCAAGCGTGGCTCGATCAACTCGCAGTGGGTGGCCGGTTGGTGGCGCCGACGCAGGCCGATGCGCGCGGCGAACAGGTGCTGGTCACGGTGGATCGGCACGAGAACGGCTGGTCACGACACGAACGCGATGCAGTGCGCTTCGTGCCGTTAAGATCGGGCACAGCATGAACAGAATGAGTGACTCGTTGCTTCGCAGGTCGTTTGAGTGCGCGTTGAATTCGCGCCGGGGTGGGTGCGCCGTGTTGATGTGCGCTGGCTTGATGGTGGGCTGCGGCACGTCGTTGAATCGCGCGCCGGTCGAAGAGCGCGCGGGGTCGCGCCCGACGAGCGCGGCGCCGGCCGTCGCTGCGGCTGCCTCGGCTGCCGCCGGCGAGACG
>CADEEN010000591.1 GCA_902826345.1 uncultured Burkholderiales bacterium
ACGGCCAGCGTCGGCACGGCCGGATGCTGCTCGCACACCGCCGCGGTGACCGCGCCGGTGCCGGCGCCGAGTTCGATCAGCCGCTGTGCGCCGGATGCGGCGCGCGCCATCGCATCGGCGAGGTGCCGCGACGACGGCAGGATCGCGCCGACGGTGCTCGGCCGCGCCAGCGCCACCGCCATGAAAGCCGTGGCGCGGATCATGCTCGCTGCGGCGCCGTTGCCGGCGTGGCATGAAAAGCACTGCTGTGTTTGTCGATCATCCGCATGCTCGATTCCGATCGCAGCATTAGGACTGCGTTCAGCGCAATGGCGTAACTGGCGGTACGCACCTTCAGTCGGCCTTGGCGCCGCTGGCCTTGACAACCGCTTCGTACTTTGCGTGCTCGGCACGCACGAACTGCGCGAAGGCTTCGGGCGTCGTCGGCGCGGGCTCGGCCATCAGCGTGGCCAGGCGCGCTTTGACGTCGGCAGCACCCAGCGCATCGACAAACGCCTTGTTCAATCGCGCCGTGATCTCGGCGGGCAACTTCGCCGGGCCGAAGAGGCCGAACCAGGTGGAGATGTCGAAGCGCGACAGGCCGAGATCGGCGGCGCTCTCGGCGATCGTCGGCACGTCGGGCATCGCGCTCGAGCGTCTGGCGGTGGTCACGGCGAGCGCCTTCAATCTGCCGCTGCGGATGTTGGCCGACGCGGCCGCAAGGTTGTCGAAGTTCAGATCCACCTGGCCCGAGAGCAGGCCCAGCTGCGCGCCCGGCCCGCCGGCGTAGGGGATGTGGACCATGAAGACACCGGCCTGCGCCTTGAACAGCTCGCCGGCGAGGTGGCCGGCGCTGCCGTTGCCGCCCGAGCCGTAGTTGATGCGCGCCGGGTTCTTCTTCAGGTAGCCGATCAGATCGCGCACGCTGCCGATGTTCAAGCGTTGCGCCGTCTCGGCGTTCATCACCAGCACGTTGGGCACCTGCGCGACGAGCGTGATCGGCGTGAAGTCGGTGAGCGCGTTGTACGGCATTTTGTTGTACAGCCACGGGTTGATGGCGTGCGTGGCCACCGCGCCCATGACGATTGTCGCGCCGTCGGGCGCGGCCTTGGCCGCCGCATCGGCGCCGATGTTGCCGCCGGCGCCGGCGCGGTTGTCGATGATCACGCTGCCGAGCGGGTCTTTCACCTTGTCGGCAAGCGCGCGCGCGGCGATGTCGAGCGGGCCGCCGGGCGGGTAGGGCACGATGAGGCGGATCGTTTTGGCTTGCGGCTGCGACCACACCGGCAAGGCGGCTGCAGCGGTGATGAGCAAGGCGTTGCGGCGGCGCATGAAGCAGGGCTCTCGTCAATCGAAGAACCGCAAGTCTATGCGGGCGCTCAAGCCAACTCGCTGCGCCGCGGCAGATCGGCGCCGCGGCGCGAGCAGGTGATCGCTGCGGCGCGCATCGCGAAGCGCAGCAGGTCTTGCAATGCGACGGCGTCGAGCGAGGCCAGGCCGTCGATCGTCAAGCGCTGCTGCTCGGCCAGCCAGGCCAGCATCGCCGCCTGGAAGGTGTCGCCGGCGCCGACGGTGTCGATCACCTTCACCGGCACCGGCGCGGCTTGCGCGCGCGCCGCGCGCGTGAAGGCGAGGGCGCCTTCGCCGCCGCGTGTGATGACGACCAGGCGCGGACCTTGCGCGACCCATGCCGCGGCCAGATCGTCGAGCGTGCGGCCGGGGTAGAGCAGCGCCAGATCCTCTTCGCTGACCTTGAGCAGGTGCGTTCGCGGCAGCATCCAGGCCAGCGTGTCGCGCCACGCTTGCAGTGACGGCTCGACCGTGAGGCGCACGTTCGGGTCGTACGAGATCACTGCGCTCGCGGCGCCGCGCTCGTGCTGGCGCGTGATCAATGCGCGCTGCGCGGCGGCGACCGGCTCGACGACCATCGCATACGAGC
>CADEEN010000592.1 GCA_902826345.1 uncultured Burkholderiales bacterium
TGGGGATGGGGGTCGAGCACCTGGGGCGCGAGTGGAGCGGGGGCAGCGGCGTCGCCGTCGAGGCGGCGTGCGAAGACCCGGGCGAGATTCCCGAAGCCGTGGCCACGGCGCTGTTTCGCGTCGCGCAGGAGGCGCTGGGCAATGTCGAGCGCCACGCGCGCGCCGGGCGTGTGAGGCTTTCGCTGCAGCGCCGTGAGGGCGCGCTGCGCTTCGAGGTCGTCGATGACGGCCGGGGCTTCGATGCCGACGCGCTGCTGCGCTCGCCGCGCGCCGGCCTGGGCATGACGCACATGCGCGAGCGCATCGAATCGCTCGGCGGGCGCTTCGAGCTGAGTTCGAGCCCCTCGGGCACGCTGCTGGCCGCTGTGCTGCCGGCCGCGGCATTGACGACATGAGCACCGGCGCGGTCATCCGCCTGATGCTGGTCGATGACCACCCGCTGGTGCGCGACGGCCTGCGTGCGCGGCTGGCCGACGTGCCGGGCCTGGCCGTGGTCGCCGAGGCCGACGGCGCCGATGCGGCGCTCGCCATCGCCCCGCGCGCCGCGCCCGATCTGGTGCTGATGGACATCGGCCTGCGCGGCGTCAACGGCATCGAAGCCACGCGCCGGCTGCGCGCCGCGCTGCCGGCGATGCGCGTGCTGATGCTGTCGATGCACGACAGCGCGGCGTACGTGCGCGAGGCGCTGCAGGCCGGCGCCGCGGGTTACGTGCTCAAGGACAGCCCGGCCGAAGAGATCGTCGAGGCCATCCACGCCGTGATGGCCGGTGGCCGATACCTGTCGTCCGCCATCGCCGCGGCCAGCCAACGCCCGGCCGCTGAAGACGACGCGCTGACGCCGCGCGAGCGCGAGGTGCTGGCGCTGATCGCCGAGGGCCTGTCGAGCCGCGACATCGGCGAGCGTCTGGCGATGGGCGTGCGCACGGTCGAAACCCACCGCACCAACCTGCGCCGCAAGCTCGACCTGGCCAGTCCGGCGGCGCTGGTGCGCTACGCCGTCGAGCGCCACCGCAGGTAAAGCTACGTGTTCACACGCAGGCGCAAACACCGATGCCGGGGCACTGCGCGGCTGTCACATTCATGTGCTGCGCAGATCTGCGCAGCCCACAACAGCCCCTGACCACCCGCACCGCAGGAGACAGCATGAGCCTCGACGACACCACCCCCCGCCGCCGCAAGTTCCTGAAGGCGGCGTCCGCCGGCGCGGTAGCCACCACCGCGCTGGCCGCGCCGGCCGTCAGCCGCGCCCAGACCACGACCTTGCGCTTCCAGAGCACCTGGCCGGCCAAGGACATCTTCCACGAGTACGCGACCGACTTCGCCAAGAAGGTCAACGACATGGCGGGCGCGCGCCTGAAGATCGAGGTGCTGCCCTCGGGCTCGGTGGTGCCGGCGTTCCAGCTGCTCGACGCCGTCAACAAGGGCACGCTCGACGGCGGCCACGGCGTGGTGGCCTACCACTACGGCAAGAACACCGCGCTGGCGCTTTGGGGCTCCGGCCCGGCCTACGGCATGGACCCGAACATGGTGCTGGCCTGGCACAACTACGGCGGCGGCAAGGCCCTGCTCGACGAGATCTACAAGTCGCTGTCGATGGACGTCGTGTCCTACCTGTACGGCCCGATGCCGACGCAGCCGCTGGGCTGGTTCAAGAAGCCGGTGTCCAAGGTCGCCGACATGAAGGGCCTGAAGTTCCGCACCGTCGGCCTCGCCGTCGACGTCTTCAAGGAGCTCGGCACCGCCGTCAACCCGCTGCCCGGCGGCGAGATCGTGCCGGCGCTGGACCGCGGCCTGATCGATGCGGCCGAGTTCAACAACGCCTCGTCTGACCGCCTGCTCGGCTTCCCCGACGTGGTCAAGAACTGCATGCTGCAGAGCTTCCACCAGAGCGGCGAGCAGTTCGAGATCCTGT
>CADEEN010000593.1 GCA_902826345.1 uncultured Burkholderiales bacterium
GAAGACCGGCAGCAGCGATACCGCCACCAGCACGAGCGCATTCGCATGCACGATGCGCGCGGCGCGCGGCACGCCGGCGACGACCGGCAGCATCGGCACGCCGGCCGCGGCGTAGTCGTCACGGCAGGCGATGGCCAGGCTCCAGAAATGCGGTGGCGTCCACAGGAAGAGCACGAGCGCGAGCAGCCAGGCCAGTGGGCCGATCTCTGGATTGACCGCGGCTGCGCCAGCGAGCACGGCAAAGCTGCCGGCCGCGCCGCCGACGACGATGTTCCACGCCGTGCGCCGCTTCAGCGCCAGCGTGTAGAGCAGCGCGTAGGTCAGCGCACCGGCGAGCGTGAACGCCGCAGCGACGACGTTGACGACGAGCGCCGCCGTACCGACGGCGAACACGAGCAAGGCGGCGATGGCGAACAGCCACGCGCCGTTTCGCGGCAGCGCGCCACTGGCAAACGCACGGCCTCGCGTGCGTTTCATCAAGCGGTCGCTGTCGGCCTCGGCGTACTGGTTGAAGGCGCCTGCCGCGGCGGACGCCAGCAGCACCGACAGCGCCAGCACGACCGTTTGGACCAGGCCGAGCGTGCCGCCGGGCACGGTGGCCATGCCGCCGAGCGCGGTGACCATGATCAGCACGGCGATGCGCAGCTTGAAGATGCCGAGCACCAGCCGGGCGCGCGACTGTGGGGCGGCGGCGGTGCGACTGAAGGTGGTGGTGTTCATCGCCGCACCCTCGTTAGCTCAGTCCCCAGAGGGTCGACAGGTACTTCCAGTTGATGAAGTAGTAGAGGATGAACGCCAGCAGGAACACCATCGCCAGCGCGAAGGTGCCCGGCGCCGCGAAGCCCATCGAGCCGTAGCTCTGCGCCGCGGCCCCCATGGACGGGCGCATGACCGGCGTGAAGTTGGCGCTCTGCTTGCCGGGCTCGAGCTTCTTGCCCCACAGCAGCGACCCGACCGTGATGTAGACGTAGATCGCGCCACCGGCGATGGCCGCGATGCCGGTCACGCCCACCAGGCCCATCATCAGATACGCCGCACCAGGCCACTCGTAGGCCAGCGCCGCGCCCTGGAACGCCATGTCCCAGTGGCGGCGCGAAACGCCGAGCGTGCCCGCGCCCATCATCACCAGCGCGAAGGCGTACATCGAGAAGCCGAACAGGTAGGGCTGCAATTTCGCGAGACCCGGATTGATCATCTCGCGCCGGAACAGCACCGGGATCAGGGTGTAGGTCAGCGCCATGAAGGTCAGCGTGGTGCCGATGACGACCGTGGCGTGGAAGTGGCCCGGCACATAGATCGTGTTGTGGATGATCATGTTGAGCTGCTCGGTGCCCATCATCACCCCCGAGATGCCGCCGAGGAAGCCGAAGCCGATGATCGAGATGAACACGCCCGAGAACGTCGGGTTGCCCCACGGCGCTTTGCGCAGCCACTCGAACAGGCCTTTGGTGAAACCCTTCTGGCGCTGTGCGACTTCCATCGCGCCGGGGATCGTCAGGCCGTGCAGCATCGAGGCCAGCACTGCGAAGTACATGAAGTACGAGGTGTTGACGACCTTCCAGCCGGTCGACAGGCCCGGGTCGGCGAGCAGGTGGTGCGCGCTGGCCAGCTGCAGGAACAGGATGTAGAGCAGGAAGGCGGTGCGCGAGACGCGCTCGCTCATCGGCTTGGCGCCGAAGGCGATCGCCGCCACGAGGTACCACACCGAGATGTGCGCGGCGACGTTGATCTGCTGCGAGCTGTGGCCGAAGGCCCACCAGATCGTGCGGTAGACCAGCGGATCGACTTCCTTGACGATGCCCAGCGACATGAGCCAGGTCGGGATCAGGATGATCGCGCCCGAAGCGATCGTGAACACGGCGATGATCGCCGCGGTGATGGCGCCGAAGGTCACCAGCGGCACCG
>CADEEN010000594.1 GCA_902826345.1 uncultured Burkholderiales bacterium
ATCGTGGCTCTTTGGATGTGCTTTGGCACCACCTCAGGGACGCTCGCGCGCCTGCTAGGGGGCCGTCTGTTGCTGGCTGCCATTGCCGGCTCGCTGCTCGGACCTGTCTCCTACGTCGCGGGAGCCGCAATCGGAGCGCTGACACTCGCCGAGCCGCTGCCTGTGAGCCTGCTTGCCGTGGCGGCGCTCTGGGCCCTGATTTTGCCCTTGCTCATCAGCGTTTGGACACGCTCGAAGGGCTGCAACTCCACGTCGGCTGAATGAGCGGCGTGGCCGCTGCGAGAGCTATCGCCAATTCTTGGTGACGGCGGGGCCGGTCAGGCGGCGGCGGTTTCGGGCTGACGGGTCGACTTGGGCACGACCTCCAGCCCGTCAGCGAACTTCACACCCAGGATGAGTTTTGGCAACTGGTTGTGACCGTCGAGGCGACGCCAGCTTTTCTGCGCGCCCTCGACGAGCTTGAACACCATGGCGAGCGCAGTCTTGTTCGAGAGGCAGCCCTTCGATCGGATCGTGCGGTGTCGAACCGTCGCGAACGTGCTCTCGATCGGGTTGGTCGTTCTGAGATGCTTCCAGTGCTCGGCGGGGAAGTCGTAGAACGCGAGCAGCGCGTCGCGGTCCTTGTCCAGGCAATCAGCGGCCTTCTCGTATTTCAGCGCGTAGCTCTCGACGAAGGCATCGAACGCGGCTTCAGCCGCGGCCTTCGTCTCGGCCATCCAGATTTCTTGCAATGCGCGCTTGGCTTTCGGCTGCTGGCTCTTCGGCAGCTTGGCGAGCACGTTCGCGGTCTTGTGCACCCAGCAGCGCTGCTCGGCAGCCTTCGGCCACACCTCGCCGGCAGCCTTCCAGAACCCGAGCGCGCCGTCGGCGATCATCAGCTCGGGCGATTGATCGAGCCCGCGCCGCTTGAGATCGAGCAGCAGCTCACGCCAATCGTGCGCGCTTTCCCTTGCACCATCGGTGAAGCCGACAAGCTCCTTGCGGCCCTCAGGCGTCGCGCCGATGATGACCAGAATGCACTGCTTTTCGTCTTCGAGCCGGGCTTCCAGATGGATGCCGTCGGCCCACATGTAGACGTAGCGCCTGGCTGAGAGATCGCGGTGCTGCCACGCCGCGTGTTCGTCGAGCCAGCCATCCTTCAAGCGACCGATGGCCGACGCCGAAAGCCCCGCCGCTTCCTTGCCGAGCAGGGCTGCCAGCGCCTCGGAGAAGTCGCCGGTCGAGATGCCCTTCAGGTACAGGATCGGCAGCAGCGTCTCGATCGACTTCGAGCGCCGCATGTAGGGCGGCAGGATCGCCGGCGAGAAGCGGATGCGGCCAGGATCATCGGCCCCCGCCGCCCGATCACGGACGCGCGGCTGGCGGACAGCGACCGGGCCGATGCCGGTCATCACCTCGCGCTCGGGCAAGTGGCCGTGGCGGACGACGCGGGCGCGGCCATCCTCGGTCTTGAGATCCGCATGCTTGGCGAGAAAACCGGCAACCTCGGCCTCGACCGCCTGCGCGAGCAGGGCTCGGGCCCCGCTGCGCAAGACTTCGGTGAGTTGATCGTCGAAGGCTCCTGGCTGAATCAGTCGGACGACGTTATCGTTGGGCACGGCATATCGCTCCTTCGGTGGAGAAGTGAGGTCGTCAAGCAACCCCACGATATGCCGCCTTCCCGATTCCCGCCGTCACCAACTTCCGACCATAGCTCCGGTGCCGATCCGAAAACGGGTCTGGTCAGTGGCTTTATGCTCCTTCCCAGCCACTGCTTCTGACGCCGCAACGCCAGTCAGCGCAAGCGCAAGCTTGTCGAGGACGCGCTCGGCTGGGCCAAGGCGATCGCAGGCATAGCCAAGGTCAAGGCGCGCGGCGTCCTGCGCACGCGTGCCGGGTTTAAGGGTCGCGCTGGCTGC
>CADEEN010000595.1 GCA_902826345.1 uncultured Burkholderiales bacterium
GTTGTCGGCGCTCGACTTCGCAGCGCGCGGCCGCGAGCGTGTGACCGTGGCCTGGCTGCGCGGCAAACCGCTGGTGCGCAAATGCTGGGCCACCGGGTGCCCGCCGTGCCGGCAGGAGATGCCGGCGCTCGACCGCTTCCACCGCGAGTACGCTGCGCAGGGCTGGCAAGTGCTCGGTCTGGCGGCCGACAACGCCGACGCGGTGCGCAAGTTTCTCGCCGTCACGCCGGTCGGCTTTCCGATCGCGCTGACCGGGTTTCCCGGCATCGACCTGTCGCGCCGCCTGGGCAACGTCAGTGGCGGGTTGCCGTTCACGGTGCTCTACGGCAGCGACGGCAGGGTGTTGAAACGCCACATCGGCGAGACGCAGTACGAGCAGCTCGCATCGTGGGCCAAAGGTTTTTCTTAGGCCAAAGCCCCGGGAACTGGGGGCAACGGCTGGCAAATCGCGTAGAGTCCGGGCCTTCGCCGGCACCCTGTTCAGTCGCAGCGGTGACCGCGGGCCGAGGTTTTGGCCGACGTTGGCGGCATCAGAAGCAAAGATGGCGGCGCATCCGCGCCCGGAGATCAAACGATGGACCTGCGCAAGCTGAAGACACTGGTCGATCTGGTGTCGGAATCGAACATTGCCGAACTGGAGATCACCGAGGCCGACGGCAAGGTGCGCATCGTCAAGGCCGGCGCGCCGGTGGCGATGGCCAACGCGCCGGCGATGATGACGGCCCCGGCGGCGATGGTGCCCGCGCCGTCGGCGCCGAGCGTCGCCGCTCCGGCGGCCGTGCTCGCCGACGGCGAAGACGCCGACGGCGGGCACACCGTTCGCTCGCCGATGGTCGGCACCTTCTACCGCGCGGCCACGCCAGGCGGCAAGCCGCTGGTCGAGGTGGGGTCGGTGATCAAGTCGGGCGAGCCGCTGTGCATCATCGAAGCGATGAAGATCATGAACGAGATCGAAGCCGATGTCGGTGGCTCGATCACCAAGGTGTTGACAGAAAACGGGCAGGCGGTTGAGTTCGGACAGCCTCTCTTCGTGATCGATCGGCGAGGCTGAGTTGTTCAAGAAGATCCTGATCGCCAACAGAGGCGAGATCGCTCTGCGCATACAACGCGCCTGCCGCGAGATGGGCGTCAAGTCCGTCGTCGTTTATTCGGAAGCCGACCGCGACGCCAAGTACGTCAAGCTGGCCGACGAGGCGGTGTGCATCGGCCCGGCGCAATCGGCGCAGAGCTATCTCAACATGCCGGCGATCATTTCGACGGCCGAGGTGACGGATGCCGAAGCGATTCACCCCGGCTACGGTTTCCTCTCGGAGAACGCCGACTTCGCCGAGCGCGTCGAGCGCAGCGGCTTCGTTTTCATCGGCCCGACGCCGGAGTCGATCCGCATCATGGGCGACAAGGTTTCGGCCAAGCAGGCGATGATCAAGTCCGGCGTGCCCTGCGTGCCCGGCTCGGCCGGCGCGTTGCCGGACGACGCGAAGGAAATCGTCAAGCAGGCGCGCGCCATTGGCTACCCGGTGATCATCAAGGCCTCGGGCGGCGGCGGCGGGCGCGGCATGCGCGTCGTGCACACCGAAGCGGCGCTGATCCACGCGGTGTCGACGACGCGCGCCGAGGCCGGCGCGGCCTTCGGCAACCCGGCCGTGTACATGGAGAAGTTCCTCGAGAACCCGCGCCACGTCGAGATCCAGGTCATGGCCGACGAGCACAAGAACGCGGTCTGGCTCGGCGAGCGCGATTGCTCGATGCAGCGCCGCCACCAGAAGATCATCGAAGAAGCGCCGGCGCCGGGCATTCCGCGGCGTGTCATCGAGCGCATCGGCGACCGCTGCGCCGCAGCCTGCAAGAAGATCGGCTACCGCGGCGCCGGCACCTTCGAGTTCCTCTACGAGA
>CADEEN010000596.1 GCA_902826345.1 uncultured Burkholderiales bacterium
AGGTGTGCGAATCGCCGCAGACCACCGTCATGCCCGGCAGCGTGGCGCCCTGCTCGGGGCCGATCACGTGCACGATGCCCTGGCGCTTGTCGAGGAAGGGAAAGTACGCCGCCGCGCCGAAGGCTTTGATGTTCGCGTCGAGCGTCACCACCTGCTGGCGCGACGTCGGATCGTCGATGCCGTCGTAGCCGCGCTCCCAGCCCTGCGTCGGCGTGTTGTGGTCGGCCGTGGCGACGATCGAACTCGTGCGCCAGACCTTGCGGCCCGCCAGGCGCAGGCCCTCGAAGGCCTGCGGACTCGTCACCTCGTGCACAAGATGGCGATCGATGTAGAGCACGGTCGTGCCGTCGTCTTCGGTGTGGACGGCGTGCTCGTCCCAGAGTTTGTCGTAGAGGGTGCGTGCGGTCATGGCGCGTGATTGTCGCGCAACCTTGCGCGCCTAAACTGGCTCGATGAAGCCGCCCGCCTCGCAAACGTCCCTTCTGACCGAGCCGGCGCCGACGCAAAACCCGGATCGCGATCTGGTCTTCGACGCACTTGCGTTCTCGCAGGCGCCGTTGACGGCGAACCAGTTGATCGACCTGCTGGTCGCAGCCAACAGCCGCACCGTGCGCGGCGCCGCCTTCCACAACGCCGAGGTGCGCCGCCTGCTCGACGACCTCTCTGAACACAAGCTCGCCACGCGCGACGAACGCGGGCGTTGGAGCGCGCCGCGAGACGCCGGCTGGCAGCGCTTTCGCACCCTTGTGCAGGACGAGGCGCGCCGCGCGTTCTGGTGGCAGGCTGGCGCAAGCGCCACCACTTCGATCGCGGCTGGGGTCTGGACATCTTCGACAGCGGCGCCGGCGCCGGCGCCGCCGGCGCCGCTGCGATGCGCATCGTCATCCATTGCGGGCGCAGCGCCGAGGCCTTCAACCGCTTCGCGACGATGGTCGGGCCGAGCGCCTTCGGCGCGGCGGCTTTACGACAAGCCTTGCTGGATCCCTTCGATGCCGAACTGCTCGGCCGCCTCGACACCCCCTTCGTCTGCGCACTGGCCGACAACGTGCTCGCAACGGTGGGCGACGATGAGGGGCCCGACGTCGTTGCCCTGCTCGACTGGCTGCTCGCGCAGATCCGCGCCGTGCCGAAGAAGGTGCCCGAGCACCTGCACTACCGGCTTGCCGAAACGCTGCTGTTTCGCGAACGTTCGCTGGCGCGCGCGAGCTGGTGGCGCGCTTGGCGACGCCCGAAGCGCAGGCGCTGGGCGCCGGCGTCGACGTTGCCGAGGGCCGCTTCGCTGAAGGCAGCGCGCGTTTCGAAGCGGCTTTGAAAGTGCTCGCCGCCGAAACCGGCAAACGCAAACAGCTGCTGCCGCCGTCGATCACCTGGCTGTACACGATGGCGCAGCTCGCGCAAGCCGAGCCGGCAGCATGGATCAAGGCGCGCAAGTTCGCCGCCGCCGAGTCCGGCAAGCGCGAGGCGCAGCCGTACACCGTCTGGGGCATCTGGCAATCGGCCATCGACCAACGCCTGGGCGACTCGCCGCTCAACGCCAAACACTTCCAGCTCGCGCGCAACACCGGCCATCAAGCCGATTCCCTGATCCAGCTGCACCACCTTCTGCTGGCCGCCTGGCTGCGCGTCGAGGTCAACCCACGCAGCGCGCAAGACCGTTTGCGCGAACATGGCGCGTATCTCGAAACGCGCTTGCGCAACGCCGGCCTGCACTGGCTGGCCCGCTTGACGCGGCGCACGGTGGCGCAACTGCTGAACGAAGCGCCGGCGGCCGATGACGCCGCGATGCCGTTCTTCATCGGCGCCGCGCAAGACCGCTGGCGCGAGGCGCTGGCATCGATCGTCGCGCTGGGCAGCGGCCCCGCGGGCTACACCGCGGCGATCTACGCGGCG
>CADEEN010000597.1 GCA_902826345.1 uncultured Burkholderiales bacterium
GTAGCCGCTGCTGGCGCTCGGCGCGAGCTGCACGTGCACGCGGCCTGCGTTGGCACCCTGGCCGCCGAGCGTCAGCCAGTCGATGCTTTGCGCCTGCGCCGCGCCGCGCTTGAAGCGCAGCACCTGGCCATCGACGTCGAGCGTGAACTCGGACGCGCCGGCGTCGAGCTCCTGCAAGCGGAACTCCAGCCGCGTGCCGAGCGCACGGCCGCCGTCGCGGAAGAAGGCGTCGCGGATGGCTTGCGCGCGGCGGAACGGCGCGGCGCCGTCGCTGCGCGCGGCGTCGGCATGCGCAGCGAGATGGCGCTGGAAGAAGCCGTCGAACAGGCCGCCGGCGCCGAAGGTACGGGCGAAGTCGTCGCGCGACATGTCCTCGGTGGCGTTGCGCACGAAGGGGTAGCGCTGCGCCACGGCGCGCGTGCAGGCCGGCGCGAACTCACGCGCGATCTCGCGCGACAGCGGCTCACGCACCGCGGCCAGCAGTTGCGACGAGCTGACGCTGTGCAGTTGGGCGAGCAGCGCGTTGAGCGGCGCCGGCGCATCGCGCGCGGCCTGAGCGAGCTCGCGCAGCGCGTCGCCGGCCGGCGGCATCGACTTGCTGCGTGAGGCTTCGTCCACCGCCGCGAGATGCGTCGCCAGCGTGCCGAGCAAGGCCTGTGTTCTGGCGATCGGCGGCGACGTGCCTTCGACAAACGCGCGCAGCGCGGAGAACCACGCCGCCGACGGGCCGGCCGCAGTGTCGCGCGCGGCCGTGCGCAACAGCGCCACGAGCGGCGAGTCGGCTCGTGCCAGCGCGCGTGCCAGGCGCGCGCTGTCGCCGAGCTGCGGCGTCGGCGCCAGGCGCAGATCGTCGAGCACCGATTGCCAGTACAGGGCGTTGTCGAGCGCGACCAAGCGCTCGACTTCATCGGCCAGGCCCGGCGTGTTGGCCTGCGCGCGCGGCGCGCCGAGCACCCAGGTCTGCTCCTGCGCCAGCTCGGCCAAGACTTGCGTTGCGCGTTGCCGCGTCGGTGCGCTCCCGGTGCGCGGCGACGGCAGGTCGGCCAGTGCGCCGCCGCTGGCGCGCACGAGTACGGCGCCGGCCTCGAGCGCCGTGCGCGGCGCGTTGCCGTCTTGCTGGCGAAGCCGCGTGGCGGCGCGCTGGGCCAACGGCACGCTCTGCACGCGCGCGCGCGCGGCAGCGACGAGCGCGGCGTCGGCGTGCGACGGCGCGCCGACTTCGCCGCCGCCGAGCAACTGGTCGAGGTGGCGCAGCAGCGCGGCGTGTTCGGCGGCGCTGACGTTTGGCGGCAGCGTGGCCTGCCAGTCGGCGGCGAAGTAGGCGCGCAGCGCGCCGGCGTCGAAGTGCTTGCCGCCGAACAGCATCAGGTAGGCGCGCAGCGTTTCGTAGGTGCGCGCCGCGGGTTCGACGGCGCTCTGGCGCAGCCGTGCTTCCAGGCGCGCGGCGATGCGCGGCAGGAAGGCGTCTTTGAGCAGGCGCTGGTAGCTGTCGTCGGCGGCGGCGGCGAGCATGCGGGTGCGGCCCAGCAGGTGTTCGGCCAGATCACCGTCGTGCGCCGGGTCGAGCCCGCTGCCGGCCAGCGCATCGAGCGCCGGCAGCAGCGCGACCAGGTCGTTGTGCTGCTGCGCCTGCGCCAGCGCCTGGTCGAGCAGCGGCAGTTGCGCGGCGAAGGCGTCGACGGCGCGCGTTTCGCGCTCGTAGCCCCGCCAGGTGAAAGCGGCCGCCGCCACCACCGCCAGCGCGCTCGCCGCCAACGCGCCGCGCTCGATCCAGCGCTGCTGGCGGCCGCGACGCGACGTGCGGCCGGCAAGGCCACTCTCGGCGAAGACGACGTCGCGCAGCAGCCGCGTGACGAAGAACGAATGGCTGCCGTTGGCGATGTTGCTG
>CADEEN010000598.1 GCA_902826345.1 uncultured Burkholderiales bacterium
TGAACAGCTCGCCCGCCAGGTGGTGCGAGGTGCCGTTGCCGGCCGAGCCGTAGTTCAGCTTGCCCGGGTTCTTGCGCATGAAATCGAGCAACTCGGGCAGCGTCTTCGCCGCCACGCGCTGCGGGTTGACGACGATCACCTGCGGCACCGACGAGATCAGCCCGACCGGGATGAAGTCGCTCTCGATGTTGTAGTCGAGCTTCGGATAGACGCTCGGCGCGATCGCGTGGTGCACCGCGCCCATGAAGAAGCTGTAGCCGTCGGGCGCGGCCTTGGCGGCCAGACCGGCACCGAGCGTGCCGCCGGCGCCGCCCTTGTTGTCGATGATGAACTGCTTGCCGGTGTTCTTCGTCATGGTCGCGAACAGCGGACGGGCGAACGCGTCAGTGCCGCCGCCGGGCGGAAACGGCACGACGATCGTCACCGGTTTGGCCGGCCATGCGGCGCCTTGGGCAAAGGCCGAGGGTGCGGCCAACGACGCGGCCAACAGCGCGCGCCGCGAAATCTTCTGGGTCATGTTGTCTCCTGGTTTTCAAAGCAAGGCTGAGACCGCGCGGCTGGCCACGACCTCGCCGTGCGCGAAGCGGTCATGATGCCTTTCGATGCGCGCCAGGTCGTATAGGTAATTCACCATCAGGCCGGCCGATTGTTTGAGGCCCTTGGGCGCCAGGTTGGCCTGCGCGTTCAAGCGTTCGAGGCGCGCGCCGTTGTCGAGATGGAAGCGCGCCACCGGGTCGCCTTGGGCCAGCGGCGAAACGTAGACCAGGTAATGCGCCGCCAGCCGCCACAGCGCGTGGTGCGCCGAGCCGGGCAGCGCCGCCAGGCGCGCGGCATGCGTCAACGCCGCAAAGTCAGCGCCGCACGCGGCATGCAACTCGTCGTGCGCGCGCAGCGTCTTGGCCGGCAGCGACTCGGGCCGCGCCTTCGTCAGCCAGGCCATGAAGCCGGGGATCGGCGACAGCGTGCAGAAGGTTTTCAGTTGCGGCAGTTCGCGCTTCAACTGCTCGGCGACGCGTTTGATGAGGAAGTTGCCGAGCGAGACGCCGCGCAGCCCCGGCTGGCAGTTGCTGATCGAATAGAACACGGCCACCTTGAACTGCTCGGCCGGCAGCGGCTGCGCGCGCTTGTCGATCAGCGGCGCGATCGCCCCGGCCATCTCGGGCACCAGCGCCACCTCGACGAAGATCAGTGGCTCGTCGGGCAGTTGCGGGTGGAAGAAGGCGAAGCAGCGCCGGTCCGGGCGCAGGCGGCGGCGCAGATCGTCCCAGCCGTCGATCTCGTGCACCGCCTCGTGGCGAATGATCTGCTCCAGCAGTTGTGCCGGCGAGTTCCAATCGACGCGCCGCATCTCGAGAAAGCCCGGGTTGAACCACGACGACAGCAGGTGCAGCAGGTCCGACTCGACCGCCGCCAGCGCCGGGTTCTTCGGCAGCCGGTCGAGCAGCGCGCGGCGCAGGCGCACGATGGCCGCGGTACCGCCGGGCGCGCGGTTCAGGCGCCGGAACAGCTCCTGCCGCGGCGGCTCGGCGGCGTGCGCGAGTGCGATCTGGCGCGTCGCATCGGGCGCCGCGGCATAGGCCTGCGCGGCGGCCAGCACCGCTTTCGGCTCGGGGCTGAAGTCGCTGGCCAGGCGCTCGAAGAAGCGGCTGCGCTGAACGTCGTCGAGCGCGTCGAGCCGGGCGGCGATGCCGGCGGCCAAAACGGGGCTGTTGGCCTCGCCGCGCACGGACAACAAGCGGCGGCATTCGGTGAGGATTTGGCGGGGCATGGGTCGCTAGTGTGCGGTGGTCGCAAACGGCGCGGCAGCGGGTCGGGGAGCGCTTTTTGCGCGCCGGATCGGGCGCAACCGTCAGCGCGCCTGCGAAATAGTTCC
>CADEEN010000599.1 GCA_902826345.1 uncultured Burkholderiales bacterium
GACCGCGGCGGTGGTCTTGAGAGCCATCAGCTCTGCACTGTCCGGTCTACTTGAACGCCCAAATGGCTCGGAGCCAGCCTCGTTGGCCATCACAAATTTTGCGGGACGGCGGCTAGAGGCGAGGCTACTTCTCGGCGTGAAAGATATTCGTGTGCAGCCAGAGCCGCTTTTGCCCCCTCCCCGCAAGCAACAACAACGCGCTTGCCAAAGCAGTTCGTTACATCGCCCGCGGCGAAGAGCCCGGGCGTGCGCGTCGAACATTCGGAACCGATGACGATCTCGCCGCGCTTGTTGAATTCAGCCAATCCGGAAGCCAGGCCCGAATCCGGCGTAAAGCCAATTTCCACGAACACACCGCCTACAGGTATTTCCCGTTCTTCACCAACGGCCGGCATCACGCGGATTCCTTCGACCCTTTCTGTGCCCAGCACCTCACGCACCGCAGTGTGTTCGAGTATCGTGAGGTTTGGAAACGATCGAGCACGCGCTATGTCCGCGAGATCTCCGCTCAGGGTCCCTACCGCAATGAGGAACAGTCGCCCGGCTATAGGCGCCAAACGCGCAACTGCCTGCAGACCGGAGTTGCCGCCGCCGACAATCGCGACATCGCGGCCGTAAAACCGCTCCGCGTCTTGCACCACGCTGAAAGAAACGCCACGGTGAAGAAGCCGCTCCTCACCTGGAACGCCCAGCACGCGTTCCTTCATTCCTGTCGCGACAAACACGGCATCGGACATGAAGTGGCCGCCGCGTTCGGTTTCGAGGTGAAAGCGCCCTGATTCCACTCTCAAGGACGTTACGCGGTCAAGCCGATGCTCCACGAAATGAGATTGTAGGAGCTGGTCGCGGAATCGGGCGATCAAGTCACGGCCCTCAATGACCTGGAAGCCCATGTAGTTCTGCATGTCTACGCTTTCCACTGCCTGGCCTCCGATCCGGTCCGCAATCAGCACTGTTTCTATCCGCTGGATCGAAGCGTACAGCGCAGCGGTCAAACCCGCCGGCCCGCCTCCAATGATCGCGAGTTGAAAATGTGCCCTCGACGGAGAGGGTGGTGCGAGGTAGCGCTCCGGCTCACGGTCAAAGAGCTCGGCGCAGCCCGGCGAGCAAAAGTAAAAGGCCGTATCGCCGAGCAGCCGCTGTGCGACCGCCTGCTCACGCTCGATCTCCATCTGACACACCGGATCATGTGTGACTGTCCTCATGGGAGCCTCTTTTGGCTGAAAAGCGCTACCGTTCGAACGCCTGACGTACGTGGGGCTGTCCTTGCCCCGCGACTAAGTCGAAGCCAGGAATGGCGCCCAAGCGGCCCTGGCGAAACTGAGCGAAGGCGGTTTCTGTCCATCGCACGGTGAAATAAAGTGTGACGCGCATGTTTCCCATTTCTGCATCACGAGCAAGCAACATTCCGCTCCCCGTCAGTGTGGATGAGCCTGGGCGCGTTTCTTTCCGGGCGCTGCCGCGCCGGTGTCGAGCAGAACCTCTCGAGCGACGATCTCGCCGCTTGCCAGGGTCGTTCCCATGATCGCCACACGATCACCCTTCTTGAAGTCAGACAGGGATGCTTTGGCCTTCCCGCGTTCAAACGTCGTCTTGTCGTTTAGAGCGATCGTCTTCACCCCCTTGTCAGTCTTGAGTTCGATCCGCTCGCCCGCGATCGACACCACCTCACCCTTGGTCGGCGTCCCCTTATGTTGGCTGGGATCGTGGGCCATCATGACAGCGACTCCCATGAAACCAGTCAGCATCAGCGTCGCAAGCAGCTTTTTCAGCATTCTTCAATCTCCAATATTCGAATTAATGAGGTTCACCGCTGTGCACGTCGAGACCGTTCACTTCCTGCATCAGCTCGAGTTCTTTAGGCGTGA
>CADEEN010000600.1 GCA_902826345.1 uncultured Burkholderiales bacterium
CGGCGGACGGGGTAGAGGCCGCGGCCGCGGTGTTCCACGACGCCGAGGCGCACGGCGCGTTGCAGCGCGGTGTAGGCGGTGGCGTTGGGGAGCCAAACGTGTTCGAGGAGTTGGTCGAGCGCGAGCGTGCCTGCTGCCCATTCCTTTCGTTTGCCATCCAGTCAGACAACCTTGGCGTGAGCCTGCGCATCACTGCGCCTGAAGACGCACTTGACGCCGTCGACAACCTCTTCGAACCGCTCGTCAACACGACTCAGTCCTCTGGCGGTTCCTGCTGCGAGAGCACTGCATGACCGGCAACGCCCGTGACAACGCGCCTTCGCGCAAACGAAACACCAAGACTGCAGGTTCGATCGCAACCGCTACGCTCGGCGTAGTCGCTTGCGCTGCGTGCTGCGCACCTCTGCTGCTTCCGCTGTTTGCAGGCATAGGCGGAGCAGGGATTGCAGCCGCGGCAGCAAGCGGCATGCTTGGCGCCTCATGGGGTGAGATTGCGTGTGCTGCGATCCTGGCGGTGCTTGCGGCCTCGGCGCTGTTTCTGGTGCTACGAAGCAGGCCACAACGGAAGACAGTGAGTACAGGGTGTTCGTGCGACCCGTCTCAAACCGCTTGCGCACAGCAGACCGGATGCAGCTCAATCCCACGAACATCGATCTAGGCCCAGACGCTCGGCTCGGAAGTGCTAGAATTCACGCGCAGATCACAGCGTCACCAAGAGGACTGCGCGTCCGAGAATGTCACCGCTCGGCGTAAACCCGAAATATCGCCCGTCGTACGACCGCGCGCCGTCGCCTAGCAGAAAAACCTGCTGATCGCTTAGCATCACACAACCTTGCCAGGACGGCAGCGTCACGCTGTCCGAGCCTTCTCCTTTTGCGCGAGCCACACCGCGGCCGTTGACCGTCACAACGTCCTTATGTCTGCAGACTGTGTCGCCAGCTGCAGCCGCAATCCGTTTGATCAAAAGCTTGCCGCGCTCAAGGATGCCACGCCTCATCAGATCTTCTGCCAGGTCGGGAGATGGCGCCACGACAACACGATCCCCGACGGTCCAGCCAGACCGGTCGATGCGGTAGAGGCCAGCCGGTGCGCTGATCGACATATTCCAGACGAGCTGGGCGGAGCTCGCCGCCACGGGAAAGGCGAGCATCGCAATAGCAACTGCAGACATTCCGATCAGAGCAATCTGGCGGCGTCGGGATTTTGACGCGGCCTTATCGTGTCGCGCTTGAGTGGATTGGGGCTCCACCAAGTATTTTCGATCACTTTTGCCCACGACGACTGCCCTGCCCGGCCGCCGGTAACCGGCCAATCCTGTTCTTCGTATCGTCGTCACCGCCCTGGGTGAGGGTACGTGTCGGACCTGAGCCAGCGGGCGCCATGTCATTCGCGACCTCGCTCGGCCGAGCGCGGCGCGACGGCGGAACGTAGATTTCCCGGAAGCATGGATTGCGCGCGGGATCGAAGCACGACCTGATCCAGTGCAACACCGGCTGGCTCGCCTCCATATTCCGCACGCGCTCGGTGTAAGCCAGCCAGAAGCGGACAGTTGAGAGCGGTTGGATGTCGGTGAGCGGTGTCAGCCGATCCTCGATCTCCGACACATAGCTTGGCATGGCGGCGATCCCGGCGCCTGCTGCGCAGGCCTCGACGAGCACGGTGCTCGCGTCGGTCGCCATTGTCTGCGGCAGGATCGCGCCCCAGGCAGCGGCGGCTTTCTTCCAGCATTCGGGCTGATACTCTTCGCTCGAAAGCCGCAGGCATTTGTGCGACTGGAGATCAGACATGCTCTTGGGCTCGCCGTGGGTCGCGATGTACCCTGGCGCCGCGTAGAGAATGTAATGCAGCCAGCCGAGCTGGCG
>CADEEN010000601.1 GCA_902826345.1 uncultured Burkholderiales bacterium
TGCAGCACGGCGGTGCCGGTGGTCATCCCGCTCGGCGCCAAGTCTCGCGCCCACAGCCGGGTGAAGAGCCTGGCCTGGCTGCCGAGCGGTACCGACCGCGACGTGCTGAAGCTCACCTGCACGGCCGCGCCGTAGCCTACCCGATAGCGCTGCGCGCCCATCTGTGGTTTTGCTCGCTCGATGGCCAAGCAGGGGATCGGCGAGGCGCTCAAGGCGGTCCGCTACGCAGGCGGCGTCGCCAACTGGCTGCAGGTCGGCGCGGCGGCGCTGCGCGGCGACGAGGTCACCTGGCTGAAGCTGCGCAACGGCCTGGAGATCGAGAGCGCGCCGGGGGCGCTGCTGGTGCCGCTCTACAAGGAGATCATCTACAAGGACGACTACCGCCTGCGCGCCGACCCGCTGCCGCGCGGCGCGGTGGTGATCGACATCGGCGCCAACCTCGGCATGTTCTCGCTGCACGTCGCCGCCGACCACGGCGCGGCGCGGGTCTACGCTTTCGAGCCGTTCCCGGAGAGCTTCGCGCTGCTCAAGCGCAACGCCGAGCGCAACCGCCTCGACGCCATCCAGCCGATTCCGCTGGCGATCGCCGGCCAGGCCGGCAGCCGCGAGCTGCACATGCAGGGCCGTCACGGCGTCCACTCGCTGTTCGGCACCGCCGGCGAGGCGGTGCGCATCGAGTGCATCACCCTGGCCGACGCCTTCGCCCGCTGGGACATCCAGCGCTGCGACTTCCTCAAGCTCGACTGCGAGGGGGCCGAGTACGAGATCCTCCTCGCTGCCCCCTCCGACGTCTACGCCCGCATCCAGCGCCTCGCCCTCGAGTACCACGACTGGATCACCGACCATCACCACGACGAGCTCGTCGCCCGCCTGACCGCGGAGGGCTTCACGGTGACGACGCGCGATCACCTGGCGTCGCGGACGGGGTACGTGTTCGCGAAGAGGTGCTGACGTGCTGACGTTCTGATGTGCTGACGTCGGCGTCCCTGTACGTCAGCACGTCCACACGTCAGCACGTCCGCACTTCCTCACGGCGGAATCAGCACGTAGTTCCGGTGCTCCGCCAGCCGGAAGCCGAGCAGCTGGTTCTCGACGAACGACAGCGCGCGCTGGCTCAGCCGATCGTGCTTGCGCTGCGTGGCGGTCGGCTCGACCTGCCAGTCGCAGGCGGCGATGCGCTCGCGCATCACCGCCGGATGGGTGTCGGTGAAGCGGCTGCGGCCGCGCAGCTGGCCGAAATCGTAGCCCTGCTCGACGTCGGGGACGTATTCGCGCGCGCCGGCGGCGCCGAGATGGACCTCGGCCAGGGCGCGCGCCTTGCGGCTCATGCGGCGCGGCGGCCGCACCCAGCCGTAGTGGAAGATGCGCGCCCCGGCCGGCACGACGCGCAGCTTCGACCCGTCGGCGTGGCGGAAGCCCTGGGCGCTCTTCCAGGAGCGGATGCCGCGCCGGCCGCGCACCGCCCGCACCTCGCGGCGGTACCAGGCGTGGCCGCGGTGGACGTGGTCGTAGTCGGCGTAGAAGTGCAGGTATTCGAACAGCAGCCCGTCGACCCGCGGGTCGTCGCGGTAGGCGCGCATGCGCGCCACCAGCGGCGCCAGGTCGTCCTCGTGCAGCACCTCGTCGGCCTGCAGGTAGAGGCACCAGTCGCCGATGCACGAATCGAGGGCGATGTTGGTTTGCACCGCGTTGCTGGCGCCGCGGACGAACTGCGACTGGTCCCAGACGGTCTCGATGATGCGCAGCTTCGGGTCGCCGATGCCGCGCAGCAGGGCGGTCGTGCCATCGGTCGAATCGCCGGCCGCGACGACGAACTCCTCGCAGATCGGTAGCGCCGAGCGGATCCACTCGACCACC
>CADEEN010000602.1 GCA_902826345.1 uncultured Burkholderiales bacterium
AACATCGCGCAGGTGCTGATCAAGGTGCCCGAAGGCGCCGGCGACAGCGCCGTCGCCGAACGCCGTGCGCGCGCCGAAGCGGCGCTCGCGCGCATCCGCGCCGGCGAAGACTTCGCTGCGGTGTCGCGGCAGGTCAGCGAAGACGACAACAAGGAGCGCGGTGGCGAGATCGGCCTGCGCCCGGCCGACAAGCTGCCCGACATCTTTCTCGAAACCGTGCGCCCGCTGCAGGCCGGCCAACTGGCGCCGACGTTGCTGCGCACGGGCGCGGGCTTTCACATCATCAAGCTGCTCGACCGCGCCGAGGGCGGCGCACTGCGCGTCACGCAAACGCGAGCGCGTCACGTGCTGCTGCGGCCATCGGAACAACTGACCGAAGCGGCTGTGCGCACACGCCTGGCCGAGTTCAAGCGCCAGATCGAAAGCGGCCAACGCCGCTTCGAAGACATCGCGCGCGAACACTCGCTCGATGGTTCGGCCAGCGCCGGTGGCGATCTCGGCTGGGCTGCACCCGGCCAGTTCGTGCCCGAGTTCGAGCAGGCGATGAACAACCTGGCGCTCGGCGGCGTCTCGGCGCCGGTGGAAACGCGCTTCGGCTTCCACCTGATCCAGGTCCAGGAGCGGCGCACCGTCGTGCCCGACACCAAGCAGTTGCGCGACCAGGCGCGGCAGGCGCTGCGCGAACGCAAGTTCGAGGACGCGTACGGCGAATGGGTGCGCGAGGTGCGCGGCCGCGCGTACGTGGAGTTCCGCGAGCCGCCGCAATGATGGTGCGGTGAAGCACCAACCGCGCAAGCGCTTCGGCCAGCACTTTCTGGCCGACACCAGCGTCCTCGATGCCATCGTCAGTGCGATCGATCCAAAACCCGGCCAGCCGCTGATCGAGATCGGTCCCGGCCTCGGGGCGTTGACGCTGCCGTTGTTGGAACGCTGCGAGCGTTTGACGGTGATCGAGCTCGACCGCGACCTCGCCGCGCGGCTGCGCAAGAACGCCGCGCTCGACGTCATCGAGGCCGACGTACTGACGGTGGATTTTGCGGCCCTCGCTGCGCAACGCGGCGCAAGGCTGCGCATCGTCGGCAACCTGCCCTACAACATCTCGACGCCGATCCTGTTCCGCCTGCTCGAAGCCGCAGCCCAGATCGAAGACCAGCACTTCATGCTGCAACGCGAGGTCGTGCAGCGCATGGCCGCGGGGCCGGGCACGAAGGACTACGGGCGGCTGTCCGTGATGCTGCAGTGGCGCTACCACGTCGAGTCGCTTTTCGACGTGCCGCCCGAGGCCTTCGAGCCGCCGCCGCGCGTCGACTCGGCGGTGGTGCGCATGCTGCCGTGGCCGCAGCCGGCGGCGCTCGACGCGAAGACGCTCGAAGCGCTGGTCGCCTCGGCGTTTTCACAGCGCCGCAAACTGCTGCGCCACAGCCTCGGGCGTTGGCTCGACGAGCGTGGCTTCGAAGGTGCGTTCGACTTGCAGCGCCGAGGTGAGGAGGTGCCGGTGGTCGAGTACGTCGCTCTGGCGCAGCACTTCGGACGCAGCGCCGAATGACGCGCTGCGTTCGCGGGTGGGCCATCAAGCCGCCATCGGCACCAGGAAGTCGCGGCTGATCCCCACCCCCAGATCGCCGACGCGGTCGAGGAACTGCGTCAGGTAGGCGTGCAGCCCGGTGGCGAGGATCTCGTCGATGCGGCCGTACTTCAGGTCGCTGTGCAGGCGCCCGGCACGACGCAGCGTCTCGGCGCTTTGCGCATTGGCCACCAGTTGCAGGTTGGTCGTCAGCGCCGTCATGCAGGCGGCCAGTGAGCGCGGCATGTCGGGGCGCAGGATCAACAGCTCGGCCACCTTGTCGGGACGGA
>CADEEN010000603.1 GCA_902826345.1 uncultured Burkholderiales bacterium
TCGTTCCTTTTCATGCGCATCGGCGTGCCCGAGTTCGGGCCGCTGGCGCTGACCGCGCTGCGCGTCGGCCTCGCCACGCTGTGCCTGTTGCCCTTGGTGCTGTGGCAGGGTCAGTTGGCCGCGATGCGCAGCCACTGGAAGCCGATCGCAGTCGTCGGCTTGTTCAACTCGGCGCTGCCGTTCGTGCTGTTCGGTGTCGCCGCGCTGGCGATCAATGCCGGCCTGGCGTCGATCTTCAACGCCACCGCGCCGCTGTGGGGCGCGCTGATCGCCTGGCTGTGGTTGCGCGACAAGCTGTCGGCGTCGCGCATCGTCGGCCTGGCCGTCGGCTTCATCGGCGTCGCCTTCCTGGCCTGGGACAAAGCCAGCCTGCACAGCGGTGCGCACGGCGTCAGCACCGTCCTGGCCATCGCCGCCTGCCTGCTGGCCGCGCTCAGCTACGGTTTCGCCGCCAACTACGCCAAGCGGCGCCTGGCCGGCGTGCCGCCGCTGGCCGTGGCCGCCGGCAGCCAGGCCGCGGCCACCGTCGTTTTGCTGTGGCCCGCGTTGTGGTTCATGCCGAGCGTGATGCCCGGCGCCACGGCGTGGAGCAGCGTGGTCGTGCTCGCCGTGTTGTGCACCGCCGTGGCCTACCTGATGTACTTCCGCCTGATCGCCCACGTCGGCGCGCCACGCGCCATCACCGTCACCTACCTGATCCCGGTCTTCGCCGTGTTGTGGGGCGCGCTGTGGCTGCACGAAGAGATCACGCTGTCGATGGCCGCAGGCTGCGCAGTCATCCTCTGCGGCACGGCGCTGGCGAGCGGGTTGGTGACGTTGCCGCTGCGGTGGCGTGCGGCGGCCTGATCAGCGTTCATCTCGAAACAACGCAGCGCGCGATTTGCGCACTTTCGCGTTTGCCGACAAGCCGGTGGCCGCTACCTTTGGCGCATGCATCAGCATCGCCTCTTCAAGTTCGCTTCGGGCCTCGTTGCGGCACTGCTGCTGGCAGGCTGCGGCGCGTTGCAGTCGCCGGGGGGCGGGCGCCCACCGGCAGCGGTTCTGCCTGCGCCGGCGCCGGTGATCGCAGCACCGCCGACGCCACCGCCACCGGCGCCCACCGAGGCCGTGCCACGCGTCGAACGCATCGCCAAGGGCGCGCCGAATGCGCCCTACGAAGTGCGCGGCGAGAGCTACGACCCCGCGCGCAGCGACGTGCCGATCGTGCAGACCGGCATCGCTTCGTGGTACGGCAAGCCGTTCCACGGCCGGCGCACCGCCAGCGGCGAGATCTACGACATGCATGCGATGACGGCGGCGCACAAAACGATGCCGCTGCCGAGCTATGCGCGCGTGCGCAACCCGGCCAACGGGCGCGAGATCATCGTGCGCATCAACGACCGCGGGCCGTTCAAGCCGGGGCGCATCATCGACCTGAGCCACGCCGCGGCGAAGCGCCTGCGCATCAGCGGCCTCGCCGCAGTCGAAGTCACGCGGCTGACGCACGACGCGATCCGCAGCGGCGCTTGGCAGCGGCCGGCAGCCAAAACCGTCGCGTCGGGCATCGTCGCCGCCGATTAGGGCCTGCTGACGCCACGAAAAGGGGTCGCGCGACAGCCCGCGGCTGGCTACAGTGCGGCACGCCATCTGACTGGAGCGCCGCCGATGAGCCTGAACCCGCCCTTTCGCGCCGACCATGTCGGCAGTTTCCTGCGGCCGAAGTTCCTCATCGACGCGCGTGAGCGCAAGGCGCGCGGCGAGATCACGCCGGCGCAGTTGCGTGAAGTCGAAGACCGCGCCATCGCCGACATCGTCGCCTTGCAGCAGGACGTCGGCCTGCAGAGCATCACCGACGGCGAGTTCCGCCGCACCT
>CADEEN010000604.1 GCA_902826345.1 uncultured Burkholderiales bacterium
GCGGTGCCGTGGCCGGCGCGAGCGCTGCCAACGTCGCCCTGTGGGCGCAGGCGTGGGCACAGGCCTCGCCGTTCAAGCCCGAGAAGGGTGCCGCGATCCAGCTGCTGCGCTGGAAGCGTTTCGTGCAGGCCGAAGAAGACGCCTTCATGGCGTTGGTGGCCAACTTCACCAAGGCCACCGGCGTGGAAGTGAAGGTCATCAACGAATCGCTCGACGATGTGCAGCCCAAGGCCAGCGTCGCCGCCAACACCAACCAGGGCCCGGACATGTTCTGGGGCCTGTACTCGCTGCCGCACCTGTTCCCCGCCAAGTGCGCCGATGTCAGCGACGTTGCCGGCTACCTGGGCAAGAAGTACGGCGGCTGGGTGTCCACCGCCGAGACCTACGGCAAGGGCCCGGGCGGCAAGTGGATCGCGATTCCCGTGGCCTACAACGGCAACGTCATCAACTATCGTCAGAGCATGATCGAGAAGGCGGGCTTCAAGGAAGTGCCGAAGGACACCGCGGGCTTCCTCGAACTGATGAAGGCGCTGAAGGAAAAGTCGGTGCCGGGCGGCTTCGCGCTCGGCCGCGCCTCCGGCGATGGCAATGCCTGGGTGCACTGGGCGCTGTGGTCGCAGGGCGCGAACCTGGTGGATGCCAAGGACAAGGTCATCATCAACTCGCCCGAGACGGTCAAGGCGCTGGAGTACTGCAAGGCGCTGTCCGACACCTTCGTCGCCGGCACCGCGAGCTGGAACGACGCCTTCAACAACAAGGCCTTCCTCGAAAGCCAGGTCTCGCTGACCAACAACGGCGTGTCGATCTACGCCGCGGCCAAGGCGGCGGCGGCCAAGGGCGACGCCAAGGCCAAGGAGGTGATGGACGACATGAACCACTCGCTGTGGCCGATCGGCCCGGCGGGCAAGCCCACCGAGTTCCACATCGCCTACCCGCTGATGGTGATGAAGTACTCGAAGGTGCCCAACGCCTGCAAGGCCTTCATGGCCTTCATGCTCGAAGCCGAGAACTACAACAAGTGGCTCGAAGACGCAGTGGCCTACCTGACACACCCGCTCAACGCCTACGACGCCAACCCGGTCTGGAAGACCGACCCCAAGCTGTCGATGCTGAAGGACGCGAGCCGGCGCACGCTGACGGCCGGCGGCCTCGGCTCGGTGGGCGAGAAGGCGGCCGCGGCGCTGGCGGACTTCGTGATGCTCGACATGGTGGCGTCGGTGTGCACGGGACGCGCCTCGATCAAGGACGCGATTTCCATCGCCGAGCGGCAGGCCAAGCGCATCTACCGCTGACGCGCTCTCTGAAAGCCGCCGCGTGAACACCCTCTGGCAAAGCAGGAACTTCCTCGGGTTTCTGTTCATGCTGCCCGCGGCGGCGTTCCTGATCCTGTTCCTCGTCTACCCGCTCGGCCTGGGCATCTGGCTGTCGTTCACCGACGCCAAGATCGGCACGCCGGGCCAGTTCGTCGGCCTGGAAAACTACGAGTGGATCATCGGCGACCATAAGTTCCAGACGGCGGTGTTCTTCACCATCTTCTACACGCTGGTCGCCAGCATCATCAAGTTCGCCGTCGGCCTGTACCTGGCCATCCTGTTGAACGAGAAACTGCCGTTCAAGGCCATCATCCGCGCCTTCGTGCTGATCCCGTTCATCGTGCCGACGGTGCTCTCGGCGATCGCCTTCTGGTGGATCTTCGACCCGCAGTTCTCGGTCATCTCGTGGTCGCTGAAGAAGATGGGCCTGATCACCGAGAACATCAACTTCCTCGGCGACGTCTGGAACTCGCGCTTCTCGGTCATCTTCGCCAACGTCTGGCGCGGCGTGCCCTTCATCGC
>CADEEN010000605.1 GCA_902826345.1 uncultured Burkholderiales bacterium
ACGCAGGTGCAGGATTTCATCGACGCAGCCGGGGCACAGCGGATCGCCGCGCGGCCGGCGTTCGATGATCGGCAGGATCGGATAGCGCACCGACTCGAAGGCCTGCGCGATCAGCGTCGAGCAGATCGCGCGCGTCGGGTCGCCGCTGCCAAGCACCAGCAGGCGTCGCCGCCAGCGCTGCGGCACCGGCGGCGTCGGCAGCAGGTAGCGCGCCAGGTCGATGATGTTGCGCAGGTCATAGCGCTGACCCAGGCGCGCCAGAGCATGGTCGATCACCCGCTGCACATCGCCGGCCGACAGGCTGGCCGGACGGCAGACACGCGCGTGCAGCCCGGCGAATTGCGTCAGCGCCACGGCGCGCACGCCGTCGATCATGTCGGCCTCGACGAAGCAGGGCCGATCGCCTTGCGCAACCGCTGGCGCCGCTGCGTCCGGCAACGGCCCGACGTACAACGCGGCGTGCGACCACGTCGATTGCGTCAGGTACTTGACCGCCGTGCTGACCCGGCTGTGGCCCTCCACCAGCAACACATCGCCCGGTCGCAGGCAGTTGCGCAGCAGGGAAAGGTCGGCCGCCAATGACGCGCTGTGGACATGGCGCGGCCTGGCGATGTAGCGCGCCAGCCGCTGGCCGAGCGTCTGCCGTGCCGCGGTCATCGGCGGTGGTCTGCAAGCAGCATTCGGGAAAGGCCTCGCGAGCCGCAACAGGCCCGATCTGTCGCAGTCGGCCGAAACCGGCCGCGCTTACAAGCGTTGCGTGTCGCGTCAGCTCACGATCGCGACGACCCGCCCGATCGTCCAGTACGCCGCCACGCCGCCCATCGCATACAGCGCCGGCGTGCGCGCACGAGCCAGTGGCCACCAGCGCGCGAGCAGGCGCACCAACACGAAGGCCGCCGGCACCACCAGCAACTGCCCCGCTTCGACGCCGAGGTTGAAGGTCAGCAGCGCCACCGCGAGGTGGTTCTCGGGCAAGCCGATCTGCTCGAGCGCGCCGGCAAAGCCGAGGCCGTGGATCAGGCCGAAGAGGAAGGCCGATTCGCCGGCAGCGCGCGAGCTGCTGCGGCAACTCATTCGGCTGCAACCGGCAAGGCAGGACGCTCGACGGGCTTTGGCCCACCTCGGCGGCTGAGACTGTCCAGTTCAGCGACTGCGTCGGCCGCGCCGAGTCAGCGCGCCAGATGGGCCCACAGCGCCGTCGAGCGCCGCGGTGCAGAGCGCATGCGCGGCAGGTGAACCAGCGCAAGGCTCATCCATACGGCAAGACTGAAGTACAGGGACATCCACGTCACCTCGGTTCTCCAGGCGTCCCAATCGGGCTGCACCGTCCAACGCGACGACGCGTCGATCACGCCTTGCAGCAGGCCGAAATAGACGCGTCCCTGCGCTTCGTCGGCGACCCAGCGTGCCCAGTACATCGGCACATCGACGGCGAACATGTAGGCCACGTAGGCCGCGGCGGCAACGCACCAGAAAGCCAGCAGCGCGCGCCGCGACGCCTCGACGCGCGGCCAGATCGCCAGCAGCGACAGGGCGAGCAGCGCCGCACTGAAGCCCCACAGCGATTCCTCGATCGCATGGCCGAGGTTGGAGGTGGTCAGCACGGCATGCCAGGAGCACAGCTCGGCGATGACGATCAGCGGCAGCAAGGCGGCCGCCACCACGACAGCGAAGCGGCTGCCGGTGTCGCGGCCGGCGGTGCGCAGCAGCAGCGCCCATTGCGCGACGAAGCACAGCTCGGCCAGCGTGGCCACCGAGCGGCCGACGATGACGCTCGACCACCACGAATCGACGAGCACGATGCGCTGCACGTCGAACACTGGCAGCAT
>CADEEN010000606.1 GCA_902826345.1 uncultured Burkholderiales bacterium
TTCGAGGGCAAGGCGCTACGCACGTCGGAAGACTTCCGGCAGGCCTATGGCGAGGCCCGCGCTTTTGGCAAGGCCCTGGCCAAACGCGGCAAGGGCAGCGGCTTCATGAAGAACCTCATGGAGCAGCGCATCTGCTCCAGTATCCACGCGGGCTTGGCGACGGCGCGGCGCTTGCTGCAGGGCGATGCAGAGCACGAGGAAGACGAAGAGCAGGAAGCTGACCTACAGGTCGAGTCGGGCGAGGAGCGCGAAGTCCTGCAACGCCTAATTGCCCGGTTGGAGCGGCTCGATGCCGACCCGAAGATGGAGGCCGTCGTTAACTTCCTCGACAAGGAGAAGTGGCTGGAATTGGGCGGCATCATCTTCAGTCAGTACTACGACACGGCGAAGTGGCTGGCTGACTCGCTGGCAGCGCGCTACCCGGAAGAAGCGATCGGCCTGTACGCGGGCGCGGGTCGCAGCCGCTTGTACCAGCGTGGCGACAGCGTGGGCGTCGAGCGCGAAACCTTGAAGCGGATGGTGGCCGAGCACCAGATTCGCGTGATGGTGGCGACCGATGCCGCGTGCGAGGGTTTGAATCTGCAAGCCCTGGGTACGTTGATCAACGTCGATCTGCCGTGGAACCCCACGCGGCTCGAACAGCGTATTGGTCGCATCAAGCGCTTCGGCCAGCGGCGTGAGACCGTGGACATGCTGAACCTTGTGTTCGAGCAGACCGTAGACGAAAAAATCTATGAACGACTGTCCGAACGCATGAAGAACCGCTACGACCTCTTCGGTTCATTACCGGACACCATCAAGGATGAGTGGATTGAGGACATCGAAGCGCTCGGGCTGAAGCTGGACGAATACATCAACGCCCAGAAGACCGCGACTGGCTTCGACCTGCGCTATACCGGCACGATGATGCCGCCGGAGAAGGATTGGCGGGAGTTCACGACGGTTCTATCTCAGCGAGATATCGCCACGCTTATGAGCGCAGGGTGGGGATGATGCCGGAATGCAGAAGGCCGGATTGGCGTGAAATACGGCGTGCGCCGCCCTGTGCGACCGTGGCCTGAGGAGGGAGCCATGCGCATAGAGTTTGTTGAGATCGCCAACTTTAGAAAACTGTTGTCAACGCGGGTAGGGTTATCCGTCGAGAAGACCGTTTTTGTTGGAGCCAATAACAGCGGCAAGACGTCGGCCATAACTGCACTTCGCTATTTCCTCATTGATCGAGAGCGATCAAGCTTTTGCTTCAATGACATCACGCTCGCACATTGGCCGACGATCAACGCGCTAGGTGACGCTTGGGAAGCGGAGAATGTAGCCAACCAGCCTCTGTCTGCGCCTGAATGGGATTCGGTATTGCCGTTTCTCGATGTTTGGCTTCAGGTTGCCGACAATGAAGTTCACTACGTTCAAAAGATCTTGCCCACTCTGGATTGGGACGGTGGACGACTGGGTGTCCGCATGCGTCTTGAGCCAAAGGACTCCATAGAGCTGCAGCAAGAATATGTGGCGGCACGTTCTCAGGCGTTGAAGCTTCAGGCGGCTGGCGCGGCACTGGCTGCGGAGCAAGGCAAGGCAGAGGCTGACTTTCAGGTGGCAATCTGGCCGCAGAGTCTTGTTGATTTCCTGCAACGCCGTCTCGCAGCGTTCTTCGTGGTCAAGGCCTACGTCCTAGATCCCTCCGGCTGTGTCGATCCGGAGCACGGCGTCGCGAAGCCACAATCGCTCAATGGAAGCGAGCCAATCGACGGCGACCCGTTTCGCGGTCTACTTCGCATCGATGAAATTAGTGCCCAGCGCGGTTTCGGGGTAGTTGGTGAGGAAAGCAACGA
>CADEEN010000607.1 GCA_902826345.1 uncultured Burkholderiales bacterium
GATGGCCATCCTCACTGCGGCCAGCGCGGCCGCGAGCGGCGCCAGCAGCGCCAGAAACAGCGCCGCCTCACGCCAGCCGAACTGGAACATCGCGGCCAGCGTTTCGCTGCGCAGGAAGCCCTGCGCCGGCAGGAACGACAAGCAGCTCAGCACCGCGATCAGCATGCCCACCGCGGCGACCGCGCCCCATTTGCCGATGACGATGTCGCGCCGCGACGCCGGGTTCATCAGCAGCGGCTCGAGCGAGCCGCGCTCGCGCTCGCCGGCCGTCGTGTCGAGCGCGGCATTGAGCGCGCCGTAGAGCACGGCCATCATGATGAAGAACGGCAGCATACCGGTGAGCTGCGCGGCTCGGCTCTGCGGGTTGGCGAGGTCGCGCTCCTGCACGTCGATGACCTCGAGCGTGGCCGGCGCCACACCGCGCCAGGCCAGGCGCAGCGCCGACTGCTCGCTCGAAAAACCGCGCAGCAGCCGCGCCAGCCGATTCACCGACTGCCCCGCGCGCTGGTTCGACGACGACGACACGATCTCCAGCAGCGGCGGTTCGCCGCGCGCGAGTTCAGCCTCGAAGTCGCTGCCGATCAGCAGCACCGGATCGCCGAGCTGCTTGGCGATGAGTTGCGTCTCGTAGTCGGCCGGCGCGGCCGTGATGCGGTAGGTCTGGCGTTCGAGAAAGTTCTTCAGCGTCGGCGCATGTTCGATGCCCACCACGACGACCGTGCGCTCCTCGGCGCGCTGCTCGACGCCGGCCACCAGCGCCGACAGCGCGATCAACACGATCGGCCCGATCGCCACCGACGACAGCAGCACGACGAGCAACGTGCGGCGGTCGCGCAATGCGTCGATCAGTTCTTTCTTGAAGACGATCCAGGCGTTGGTCATGTGTGCGCCTTCTCATCCGCGGTGAACGCCAGCTTGACGAACGTCTCTTCGAAGTCGCGCTCGGCGCACTGCGCGTTCAGCGTCTCGACCGTGCCCTCAGCCACCGTGCGCCCATGCGAGACGACGACGACGCGATCACACAGCCGCTCGACCTCTTGCATGATGTGCGTCGAAAAGACGATGCACTTGCCGGCCTCGTCACGCAGCCGGCGCAACGACTCACGCAAGGCGCGTGTGGCCAGCACGTCCAGGCCGTTGGTCGGCTCGTCGAGCACCAGGTTCGGCGGGTCGTGGATGATTGCCCGCGCCAGCGCCGTCTTCATGCGCTCGCCCTGCGAGAAGCCCTCGGTGCGGCGGTCGAGCAGCGGCGTCATCTCCAGCATCTCGGCCAGCACCTCGGCGCGCGCCGACGCCGCATCGGCGGCCATGCCGTGCAGACGGCCGTAGTAGACGATGTTCTCGCGCGCCGTCAGCCGCGGGTAGAGGCCGCGCGCATCGGAGAGCACGCCCATGCGCGCCAGCGCGCGCTGCGGCGCTTGCGCAACGTCGATGCCATCGACCACGATGCGCCCGGCGTCGGGCACGATCAGCGCCGCAGCCATGCGCAGCGTCGTCGTCTTGCCGGCGCCGTTGGGGCCGAGCAGGCCGGTGATGCACCCGTCCGCCGCGCTGAAGCTGACATCGGCCACCGCCTGCACGACGCGCATCTTCTTGCCGCTGCCTTGCGTGAAGCGCTTGGCCAGGTTGCGGATCTCGATCATCGGCTGGCCGCCTTCCATTCGACCGGCGCGAACATCGGTGGCCGCGGTATCGCGGTGACGCAACTCGCATCGACCTTCAGCGCCTCGTCATCACTGGCCGCATCGACAAAGCGGTACAACACATCACGCATGCAGCCGATGCCCATCACGCCATGACCGGCGTTGGGCACGACGACA
>CADEEN010000608.1 GCA_902826345.1 uncultured Burkholderiales bacterium
ACCTCGCGCCACTCTTCCTCGGCGGCGAACGCCGAGGCCGCCGAGGCGATCAACAAACCAGCCGAAAGAACAGACAGCAACCGCATGCGTACCCCCTTGATCGGGCCTATTATAGTGACACAGAACAGCAGGTCCAAATCGTTCCGGTCGAGGCCGGTCTGACGTCCGAAAGGTAGAAGGTTTCACGCAAAGCCGCAAAGACGCAAAGACGCCAAGGGGCTCTGCATCATCGAAGATGCGGCAGATCATTCAGAGGGTGTTGGGATTGCGCTCCGCGCAGGCGACCTGCTTCGGCGCGCAGCGCCATCCGATCCATCGAAGCCCACCGGCGCTCACAAGCGCGCAAGCCTCTTGGCGTCTTTGCGGCTTTGCGTGAAACCTCTTTCTTGAGGCCATCGCAGCGCTAGGGCGACGTTTTGAACTCGTTGACGACCTCGTTGCCTTTGCAAAAGTCTCGAAATTCGGTGACGGCTTGAAGCCGACCAACGAACCGCTCTTTCATCAGAAGAAAAGCGAGCTTTGCGACTTCGTGCGCGGGAACCGTGACCCAGAACTCGTTCTGCTCGCGCCCGTCCGCCGTGGGAGATCCAGGCCCCATGTCATACGTATGCAGACGCAGACTCCCGTCAGCTTGGAGTTGAAGCCGGACGGAGCGAAACGCCGCGCCGTCGCGCCGGGCAAGCTCAACATCGTTCGCGGCCATAGGGTGCCTCCTGAATGCCGGAGGCCAAGCATAGCGCGGCCCGCGACTAACGCTTCGACAATCCCTTCACCATCATCCCCATCGGTGACCAGCCGTGACCTGCGACACCAGCCCGTGCCGCGCGAGAGGAGGGAAGGGGGCTAATCCAGTCCCGCCCTTGTGACTCCGGCCATGTATCTGCCGGTCGCCCCAGAAGGCGGGGGAAACTGAGTCCTGAGCGCTCTTGCAAACAAGTCGCAGGAGCATTACATAGTCTCGTCAGGGAACAGACGGGTCCCCGCACCCGGGTGGAACGAGTCGCCGATATGTACGTCTGCAACTGCAACGGACTCACAAAAAAACAGGTTCGCGAAGCGATCAAAAATCGCCCGCGCGACGTAGAGGCCGTGTATCGTTACTACGAATGCCAGCCGCAATGCGGACGCTGCGTCCCGGACATTCGCGAGATGCTCGATGAAGCGCGCGAAACGGAGGCCGCATAGGGTCCGCCATCACTCGGGGACTCTTATGAAGGGCGCCAAGGACGTTGTCGCGGAACTGAACCGCGCGCTGACCAACGAACTCACGGCCATAAACCAGTACTTCCTGCACGCGCGGATGTACGACAACTGGGGCTTCGAGAAGCTCGGCAAGAAGACGTACGACGAATCTATTGGGGAAATGAAGCACGCCGATACGCTCATCAAGCGGATTTTCATGCTCGAAGGCCTGCCGAACCTTCAAGATATGCACAAACTGCAGATCGGAGAGTCCGTTCCCGAAGCGCTGCAGGCGGATCTCAATGTGGAACGCCGCGGGCGGGAGTGCCTGGTGAAGGGCATCGACACCTGTGAGACGAAAAAGGACTACGTCTCTCGCGATATCATGCGCCACATCTTGAGCGATACCGAAGCCCACATCGACTATCTTGAGACCCAGCTCGATTTGATAGAAAGCATGGGCCTGCCAAACTACCTGCAGTCGCAAGCCTTCTAGATTTCGCAATTCAGCGCACCTTTCGCCGCGCCCTGACCCGTGGGTAAGATGACAAAAGTGAGTCGGGGGAGAGACCGTTCGATGAGAGTTGCTCGCGCAGTCCTGTTTGCCGCAGCCGCGGTGTTGGTCGTGAG
>CADEEN010000609.1 GCA_902826345.1 uncultured Burkholderiales bacterium
TGAGCACCACGCCGTGGCGGGTGGCCACCGAGTCGGCGAAGGTGCTGGCCGAGCGTGGGGTGCGCGACAAGGAGATCGAGCGGTTGGTGGCGCTGTCGAGGCGGCACGGGCTGGCTTGATCCGCTGCGCCATGATTGTTGACTCGCCACCTCACAGTGCGGCGTCGAATTGTCCTCTTCAATCCCATGCCGCTAGCCCGATTGCTACCTGGCTTCGTCGGCGATGCCGGCCACACGGCTTGCGGCCAGCAGGCGTCTTCGTGGCGATAGCCGCGGGTGCTGCCGTCTTGCCAGACGACGGTCGTGAGCTGGTATCGAAGAGTGCGGTGACGTGTCGAGGCTGCCGCGAGGTGACTCCGCCCCCACGTCGCCACTAGGCATCATTACGGCTTGTGAAACACGCGACCTAGCAAAAAGTAGGACAGGACAACGAGCAACAGGACTATCAACGAGCCGAACAGCATCGGCGAAAACATCGCCAGCAACCATTCAAGCCCCTTGTGCATCGGCGAGTCGCGAGGAGTGAGCGCCGTTGCCTTGTCGATCAGCCATCCTGCGAGAAGGAATAAGAGAATGCCGGATGCGATGCTGGCAACGATCCGGCCGGCAAGTAGTAGCGCTTTCATTGCAACCTCAGCTGGGTCTGTTGGGATTCCAAGGCAACCACGGCGGATTGACGCCTGGGTAGCGACGCGGCGACACATCACACTAGAGCGAGAAGGCGAGAAGGGGTCAGGCGAGAAGGGGTCCGAGAAGGGGTCAGCCGAGAAGGGGTCAGCAGCCGAGAAGCGAGAAGAGCGAGAAGGGGTCAGGAGCGAGAAGGGGTCAGCAGGAGCGAGAAGGGGTCAGTTCTCCCTTTTCTCCACCTCAAAACACATCTCATCCCTTCGCCTCTTCAATTGCAATCAGTCGGCTGAGGTGCGACACCGACAACCCGGCTTGCTTGGCCAGCGCCGTCATCGTCATGCCAGCCTGACGATACGCCATGTGCAAAGCCCGCCCGCGATCGCCTGCGCACTGCGTCTGACAGTCTTGCCATGTCAGCGGCCTCAGGCGCTGCGCCTTTGGGATGCCTTTGTGAACAACGCGCTGCGGCTCAGCGCGCGCCTGCATACTCTCGACGAAGGCCTCGTCGCCAAGATAGACTTGGCTTCGCAGCGCGCCCTGCCAGAACGACGAGTCGTTGTCCTGCGCTGTGGCGATGAGCTTGGCATACAGCCGCACCGCTTTACGCCGCTGTGGCGCGCTGTCGACTGCCGCGCCGAGCAAGTAGCCGTGCAGGCCATCGCTGTCGAGCCAACTCGGTGTGTCCGCTTGGCCGAGGTGAACGCGGCAGCTCGACCACGGCCAGTCCTCAGGCGCAGCCACCATGCCCGCGGCCACCGGGTTTCGTTCGACGTAGCGGCACAAGGCCAGCAGGTAGGCGTCGCGGTCCACCAGGATCGCTTTGAATCGGCCCTGGAACAGGTGGCCCACCAGCCCGTGGCGGCGATTGAAGCGCTGCGTGTATACGCCGTTGATGTGCCGCATCAGCCGCGACAGGTTGGGCTGGCGCGTGTGCAAGACCAGATGGAAGTGGTTGCCCATCAGGCAGTACGCCAGCGCCTGCGCGTCGAAGCGGTCCAGCGCGTGCGAGATCACGCCGAGTTGCGAGGCTCGATCTTCGTCCTCGCGGTAGATCAGCTCGCGCCGGTCACCGCGCGAAGTGACGTGATAGACAGCGCCGGGGAACTCGATGCGAAGGGGCCGGCTCATGGACGGAGACTACAACTTCGTTTGGGGGAAATGGAAGACCTGACCCCCA
>CADEEN010000610.1 GCA_902826345.1 uncultured Burkholderiales bacterium
AAGGCCACCGATGTCCTCAACGCCAGGTTCGAGGAACTGCTGACCAGGTCCGACCTGCACGAAGCGATGTCGGTCGTATCGATCCGTGCGGTGCGCGTCGATGCCAGGCTGATGACCACCCTCCAGGCCTTTCTGCGACCAGGAGGCGAAATGCTGAGCTTCGTCAGCACCAGCACCAAGCAAATCGAGCTCGTACCGCCGATGTCCGAAGTGGGCACCTATGACCTGCTGCCGGAGAATCGAAGTCGTCTGATCGTCCTGCGAAAAGCCTCGGTTGGCATCCGTTCCACGTGAAACACAACCGCCTCGGAAGCCGGATTCGTATTGACGGCGTGTGCCATCGCGGGTACTCTCGCACCTTCTAACGTCTAATATTTGGTCGAATACCAAAATGACTCGAGTCATAGCAGTCGCGAATCAGAAGGGCGGCGTCGGCAAGACGACGACGGCGATCAACCTCGCCGCGGGCATCGCCCTGAGCGGACACGCCACACTGCTGGTCGACATCGACCCTCAGGGCAACGCCACGAGCGGCGTCGGCATGAAGCAACGCGCCGCCGAGAACGGCAGCGTCTACGACGCGCTGATGGCGGACGATCCTGCAGCGGCCGCCGAGCGCTTCGTCATGGCCTCGGCCGTCGAACGGCTCTCGCTCGTACCGGCGACGCGCGAACTCACCGGCGCCGAACTCGAACTCATCTCGGTGCCGAACCGCGAACGACGGCTCAAGCAGTTCATCGACGCGGTGAAGGAACGCTTCGAGTACGTGGTGATCGACTGTCCGCCATCGCTCGGGCTGCTCACGCTGAACGGCCTCGTCGCCGCCGACACCGTCCTCATCCCGCTGCACTGCGAGTACTTCGCCCTCGAGGGCCTGGCCGATCTCGTCGGCACGATGCGACGGGTGCGCGCCGCCTACAACCCGACGCTCGAGATCGAAGGCGTGCTGCTGACGATGTACGACGAACGCACCAACCTCGGGCAGCAGGTGGCGCGCGACGTGCGCGAGTTCTTCAAGGACAAGGTGTTCCGCACGGTGATTCCGCGCAACGTGCGGCTCGGCGAAGCGCCCAGTCACGGCGTGCCGGGCGTGGTCTACGACGCCCGCTCGCGCGGCGCCGAGGCCTACTTCGCCCTGGCGCACGAAGTGATCACGCGCCACTACGACCAGACCGCCGCCTGACTACGGAGATCGCGATGGAGAAGCGTCCCGCTCTCGGTAAGGGCCTGAGCGCCCTCATCCCCGACGCCCCGGTGGCGGTGGCGCCGCGCGTCCCGGTCGAACTCGACGTCGACCAGATCGAACCAAGCGAATTCCAGCCGCGGCTGCACATCGACGAAGTGCGCCTCGAGGGCCTGGCGGCCTCGATCCGCGCCAACGGCGTCGTGCAGCCGGTGGTGGTGCGGCGTACCGGCATCGATCGCTACCAGATCATCGCCGGCGAGCGCCGCTGGCGCGCTGCGCAGCGCGCCGGGCTGACCCGCGTGCCGGTAGTGGTCAAGGACGTCCCGGCCGGCCGCGAAGGGCAGTTGCTCGAGTGGGCGCTCATCGAGAACCTGCAGCGCGAAGATCTCAATCCGATCGAAGAGGCGACGGCGTATCAGCGGCTGGCCGCCGAGTTCAACCTGACCCACGACGACATCGCGGCGAGGGTCGGCAAGGATCGCTCGACCGTCGCCAACACGATCCGGCTGCTCAAGCTGGCGCCCGAGGTGCGTGCCGAGGTGTCGACCAATGCCCTCAGCATGGGCCACGCCCGGGCGCTGGTGGCGCTGCCGACCG
>CADEEN010000611.1 GCA_902826345.1 uncultured Burkholderiales bacterium
GGGAGGCAGGGTTACCTGGATGGACTGGGCATGGCGCCGCAGGACCAGCGCGAACCTGCGCGCCTGAAGGAGCAGGTCAAGCCCGAGCAGTTGCGCCTGCTCAACGGTCCTCGCCTCCCTGTCGAACCTCAAGCTGCAACTTTCCCTGCGGAACCATCCCCTGCGGCGCCTGTGGCCACGGTGCCCACGCCCCCCGCCCCGCCCGTGTCGGCTCCTGTCCCGCTCGCTGAAGGCCCCGGCCCTCGCACTTGCTGGCAGGCAGGCGGCTTTACCGAGTCTCAGACCGAGTTGCTGCGCGCCGAGCTCGCCTTGCTGGGACTTCCGCCCAGCCGATGGCAGCTCAACGAAGTGCGCAGTGCGGGCCGCTGGATCGTCTACATGGGTCGCTACGACAACGAGGCCCAGCTCGAGCGCAAGAAGACCGAGCTGCGCGCCATGGGCGTGAGCTTTCGTGAAATCACCGGCAACGGCCTTGCACCAGGGCTGGCGCTGGGCACCTATGCCAATGAAGTGGCGGCGCAACAGGCGCTGCAGCAGGCCGAGCGCAATGGCGTGCGCACCGGCAAGGTGGCTCAGGAACGCGCCGAGGCGGTGAGCTTCACGCTTCGCCTCCCAGCCATCACCGCCTCTCAGCGAGCCGCTGTCGACGGCCTGGGCGATGCCATGGCAGGCAAGACATTGCGTTCTTGTGGCTAGGCAGCGGAGCGCGAGGGCCTCGTCGCCCGTCGCTGTGCCACCAGCACCCCCACCACCCAGGCCCAGAGACTCAGGCCCCAGAACAGGCTGTTGAATCCGCCACCGCCGGGCGGCGGCGGTGGCATGGCCGCCACGACCTGCACGGTGTCGGTGCCCGTGCGGCCGAAGTCGTCGACGACCGTGAGGCTGAACGTGTAGGTACCTTCGGTCACCAGCGTGGTGCCGGCCAGTGAGGCGGAGGCGCCCGTCAGGGCGACCGTTGCGCCCTGCGTCTGTTGCCATTGGTGACTGACGATGGTGGAACCCGTGATGGCCACGCTTGGGCGACCGTCGAGCGCGATGACGCTGCCGGGTTCGACGCGACCCAGGGGGACGATGACGGCGGCCGGACCGGCGGCGAGTTGCATGGCACGCTCGGCATCCAGCAGTCCGGCACCGCAGGTGCTCGTGGTGCAGTTGCAGACGCCGCGGTCGGTGCTGCTGCACAGGCCGCGACCCGCGTTGAAGCTGTGCGCGCGCGCGCCCGTTTTCATGCGGTCGATGAGTTGCGCAGGCGAAAGTGCCGGGTTGATGCCGAGCATGAGGCTGGCCACGCCCGCCGCCTGCGGCGCAGAGAAGCTGGTGCCCTGCTTGTAGCCATAGGAGTTGATCGTCGGGACCGTGGTGCCGCTGTTGTCGGTGGAGACCAGGAAGTTGTTCGGGCTCGCGTCGGTCGAGCCCCCGGGGGCCGACAGCGCCACTTGCGCACCAAAGTTCGAGTACGAGGCTTTGGCGCCGTCCCGGCGCACGGCGGCCACTGCCATGACGCGCTGGCAATCGGCGGGGCGTGAGAGCACCGCGTTGCCCTGCGGCTGGTTGTTGCCGGCGGCCACCACCACCAGCGAGCCCGCGTCCGTGACCTCATTGATGGTGTCCTGATACGCCTGCGAACAGGGGGCGTCACCGCCAAAGCTGAGGTTGATCACCTTGGCCGGCGTGGTGTTGGCAGGAAGACCCGCCACCGGAAGGCCGGCGGCCCAGCGAAGGCCGTCGAGCAAGTCCGAGACCAACGCACCGCACTTGCCCGACACGCGCACCGGCAACA
>CADEEN010000612.1 GCA_902826345.1 uncultured Burkholderiales bacterium
GGCCCGCTGATTCGCGTCTTGCGCGGGGCGGCCGGCACGGCTGCCCCTTTTTGTTTCTGCCGGCCCCACCCATGACCCCAACCACGCTGCCCGACGACAAGACGTTGCTCGAGTTGGAACAAAAGTTCGACCCGGAGATGCGCTTCCGGCCGCTGACGCCGGCGGCGGCCACGCTCGTCGGCGCGCTGCTGATCGCGCTGTCGCTGTTCCACTACTACACGGCAGGCTTCGGCCTCTTGCAGGAGGTCACGCACCGCGGCGTGCACCTGGCCTTCGTGCTGGGGCTGATCTTCCTCGTCTTCCCGCACCGGCAGGCGCTGCTCGAAAACCCCGCGCAACATCGCTGGCTGACGCCGGGCAACGTGCCCTGGACCGACTGGCTGCTCGCCATCGCCGTCGCGGCGTCGGTGCTCTACATCCCCTACATCTTCGAAGACCTGACGTTCCGCGTCGGCAACCCGCTGCCGCTCGACGTGGCGATGGGCACGATCCTGATCGTCGCGCTGCTCGAAGCCACACGGCGCAGCATGGGCTGGCCGCTGCCGCTGATCGCCATCGGCTTCATGGCCTACGCGCTGGCCGGGCCGGCATTTCCCGGCCTGCTCAAGCACGCCGGCGCGAGCTGGCCGCAACTCGTCAACCACCAGTATTTGACGAGCCAGGGCATCTACGGCGTGGCCGTCGGCGTGGTCGCGACCTACGTCTTTCACTTCGTGCTCTTCGGCGTGCTGGCCACGCGCATCGGCCTGGGGCAGTTGTTCCTCGACGTGGCCTCGACGCTCGCCGGCCGCTACGCCGGCGGGCCGGCGAAGGTCAGCGTTTTCGGCTCGGCGATGTTCGGCACGCTGTCGGGCTCGTCGGTGGCCAATGCGGTGACGGTCGGCTCGCTGACGATCCCCGCGATGATCCGCGTCGGCTACAAGCGCGAGTTCGCCGGTGCGGTCGAAGCGGCGTCATCGACCGGCGGCCAGATCACGCCGCCGGTGCTCGGCGCGGCCGCGTTTTTGATGATCGAGTTCTTGTCGCTGCCGTACCAGACGATCATCGCCGCCGCGGCGATTCCCGCCTTCATGCACTTCTTCGGTGTCTTCATGCAGGTGCATTTCGAAGCCAAGCGTTTCGGCCTGCGCGGCCTGACCGAAGACGAGATGCCGAAACTGCGCGAGAGTTTTCGTGCGCGCTGGCCGACGCTGATCCCGCTCGTGCTGCTGATCGCGATCCTCGTCAGCGGCCGCACGCCGTACCTCGCCGCGTTCACCGGCATCTCGTCGTGCGCGATCGTCGGCCTGACGACGCGCGTGCAAGGCAACAGCGCGCGCCACTGGGCGCTGATGCTGGCGCTGCACGCGGCGCTGCTGGTGCTGGTCTTCGGCGGCATCGAGAGCGAGGGCGTCAAGCTCGCGCTCTTCGGCGCCACGCTGGCCACGGCCGTCGTGCTGACGCGCCTTTTCAAGATCGATGGCCGCATCGGCACGCCGGCGTTGGTCGAAGCGTTTTCCACCGGCGCGAAATACGCGCTCGCAGTGGGCGCGGCGGCGGCGACGGTCGGCATCGTCATCGGCGTCGTCACGCTGACCGGCGTCGGCTTCAAGCTCAGCACCATCATCACCGGCGCCGCGCAAGCGGTGTCCGGCGGCGTGGCCTCGCTGCTGCCGGCGTGGCTCGTCACGCAGCAGTCGTTGACGCTGTTCGTTGCGCTCGCGATGACGGGCCTCGTCTGCATCCTGCTCGGCTGCGGCATCCCGACGACGGCGAACTACATCATCATGG
>CADEEN010000613.1 GCA_902826345.1 uncultured Burkholderiales bacterium
CGTCGCGGTCAGGAGCGGATGGAGCACCTTGATGGGCGCCTTGAACATTTCAACGAACTCGAGAAGGCCCTGGTTCGCGTGGCACAAGCCGCCCGAGAAGCTGTAGGCATCCGCATCATTCTGGCTGAAGCGTTCCAGCTTGCGGATGTCCACCTTGCCCGTAAGGGCAGAAATGTCCTGGTTGTTCTCGTCACCCGGCTCAGTCTTGGCCACAGCGATCTGTCGCAGCTTGGACGGCATGATCTTGACGACCTCGAACTTCGAGATGTCGCCATTGAACTCGTCCAGGCGCTTCACGGCCCACGGGCTCATGATGCCGGACAGGCGATGACGATCAATGTTGTAGCGCTCGCTCAGCAGGTCGGCGAGTTCGTTCGTCCGGAACAGGCCCAGCGGTGACTCATAGACCGGGCTGATCTGGTCGCCGGCCTTGAGCACATAGATGGGATAGGTCTCCATCAGGTCCTTCAGGCGCTCGGCGAGCGAGGACTTGCCGCCGCCGACAGGGCCGAGGAGATAAAGGATCTGTCGCTTTTCCTCGAGCCCCTGCGCGGCGTGCTTGAAATAGCCCACAATGCGCTCGATCGTGTCTTCCATGCCGAAGAACCCGTCAAACGCGCGATACATCTTGATGGTTCGGTTGAAGAACATGCGCGACAGCCGCGGATCGCGTGACGTATCGACAAACTCCGGTTCGCCGATTGCTGCGATCATCCGCTCTGCGGGCGTCGCATACATCATGGGATTGTCGCGGGCTGCCAGCAGGTAGTCCCGCAGGGACATGCTCTCGAATTTCTCACGTGCATAGGCCCGCGAGAACGCATCAAAGACATCCAGTGAATTGCTCATGACTTAACGCCTATCCCGATGTTACGCACACTGAAGATGGAACTGGAAAGCCAGTCTCAACCGTTGTTATGGCGTCAAAAAGGCATCCCGGCTCAAATCGCAATGTTACCTGTTTTGCAAATAGTGCTTCTTTCCCCTGAAGCAAACGTAAACCCTGTCGTTTGCCCGGAGCTCGCAGCGAAATGATAGCGTATGAACAAGTGTACATCTTTGCACGCGTTCACTCAGCCTGAAATTGGCTCAATGGTTGCTGAATTTGTCGGCACGTGTTTGTTTCGCCGCAGCAGAAGCCCTATTCCCGCCCCATTCCCGGCTGCTTTGCGCCACAGCAAGCATTTTATTCTCTGCACCGCCGACGGACCGCTCCGGAAATAGGGATGTCGTTTCCGCAAACGTCACGCACGGCAAGATCCCCCGCGAATTTCAGGAGAGACACGATGCAGAGTTCAAGGACTTCCGGCTTCACGCAGAGCTGGAAAAGACAGGCCTCAACCATGCTGTGTGCCGCAGCGCTTTTGGGAACATCGTTTCTGACACCGGCAATGGCCGGATCAGACCCGTTGCGCGGCCAGGTACAGCTTAACCAGTCCTCCGTTCTCGCCGGAGGCACGCGCGTGGTTTACGCCGTCGTGTCCTTCGAAGGCGTCGACATTGATCCCGGCGTGACCAAGGAGCGCCCTCCCCTCAACGTATCGCTGGTGCTCGACCGCTCGGGTTCCATGTCGGATGAAGGAAAGATCGAGTATCTGCGACGCGCCGCGAAGCTGGCAGTCGATCGCCTCGGTGAAAAAGACACCCTTTCGATTGTGGAGTATGACGATCAGATCACCGTGATGTGGCCGGCGCGCAAGGCAAAGAACCTCTCGGAGGTTAAAGCGCTGATCGACCAACTCGAGCCGCGCGGAACCACGAACCTCCATG
>CADEEN010000614.1 GCA_902826345.1 uncultured Burkholderiales bacterium
TTCCATTCCTGCTGCAGCTCGTTGCTGAAGGAATACGAGTACTCGATGCTCTCGATGTCGCAGCGCGCGCCGGGGTAGCGGTTCCAGTACCAGGTGCCGCCCACGCCGTCGCCGGCTTCGAAGGCGCGCACGTTCAGGCCTTGCTGGCGCAGCTTGTGGATGGCGTACAGGCCGCCGAAACCGGCCCCCACGATGACAACGTCCAGCTCTGCGGCCGATGGCGATGGTGCGTTCACGAAAAGAGTCTCCTGTGGGAATAAGAAAAGAGAGGGTTCACACCACGAGCGGCACCGTGGCGCCGTCGAGCGACATCACCACGCCCGTCACGTAGGCCGCGCGTGGGGAGGCGAGAAACACCACCACGTCGGCAATGTCCTGCGGGGTGGCGAGCCGCCCGAGCGGTGCGCGCGACTGCGCCTGGCGCAAGGCTTCGTCTTCCGGCACCTGGCGTTGGCGGGCATCGGCGGCGATGGCGGCCGTGGCCCGCTCGGTGAGGGTGAGCGCCGGGTTGACCGCGTTCACGCGCACGCCCTGGGGAGCGTAGGCGGCGGCCAGGCCGGCCGTGGACAGCATGAGCGCGGCATTGGCCGAGCCGCCCGCCAGGTGATGGATGGTGGCGACCTTGCCGCCCATGCCGATCACATTCACCACCGCGCCGCCGCCGCGTGCGGCCATGCGCTTGATCAGCGGGTCCGTCACGTTGATGTAGCTGAAGAACTTCGCCTGCATGGCGGCCTGCCAGGCGGCCGGGCTCAGTTCGGCGAACGGCGTGAGCTTGGCGGCACCGGCAGAATTCACCAGGATGTCGATGGGCCCGCCATCGCGTTCGGCGGCGTCCACCAGCGCCAGCGCCGCCTGCGCATCGCTCAGGTCGGCGGCGTGGATGGCCAAGTCGGCACCGGCTTGCTGCTTCAGTTGTGCCTGGGCCTTCTGAAGGTGCTCGGGGTTTCGACCGGCGATGCTCACGCGCGCGCCTTCGCGCAGGAATTCCAGCGCGCAGGCCAGGCCAATGCCACGGCTGCCGCCCGTGACCAGCACGTGTTGCCCGGTGAGTCTGAGGTCCATGTGGTCTCCGGTTTTTGCTGGAATTGAAATGGTCTTACCAGTACAATTCTACGACCTTTAAGCTCGTGTCCGTGCGTGTGGGATTTGAGGAGACTTCATTGAGCAAGCGCAACAACACCCCTGTCGTTCAACTGGATGCCGTGATCGTGGGCGCTGGTTTCGCCGGCATCTACCAGCTCTACAGCCTGCGCCGCATCGGCCTGTCGGCCCGCGTGCTGGAGGCGGGCGAGGGTGTGGGCGGCACCTGGTTCTGGAACCGCTATCCCGGCGCGCGCTGCGACGTGGAGAGCCTGGACTATTCCTATTCCTTCAGCGAGGAACTGCAACAGGAATGGGACTGGAAGGAGCGCTACGCGCCGCAACCGGACATCCTGCGTTACATCAACCATGTGGTGGATCGCTTCGACCTGCGCCGCGACATCCAGGTCAACGCGCGCGTCGTCTCGGCCGTCTTCGACGAGTCCGACAACCGCTGGCTCGTCACCACCGAGGGCGGCGACCGTTTCTCGGCGCGCTACTGCATCATGGCCACCGGTTGCCTGTCCATTCCCCAGGCGCCCAGCTTCCCTGGACTTGAATCCTTCAAGGGCCGCTGGTACCACAGCGCCAACTGGCCGAACGAGGGCGTCGACTTCGCCGGCCAGCGCGTCGGCCTGATCGGCACCGGCTCCAGCGGCGTGCAGATGACCCCCGGGAGTGCGCCGC
>CADEEN010000615.1 GCA_902826345.1 uncultured Burkholderiales bacterium
GCTGATCAAAGCCAGTCTGGTACTTGTTGGCGACCAGCAGCACCTGGTAGTCCGGCGATTCGAATCGAGCTGGCAGCGCCGCCTCGCTGATGGACCTGCCAGTCACGACATCGGTGTTCATGCCAGGCTCGGTGTACTCGAGCCCCGTCTCCGGGTCGCACACGGTACCGCTGAAGGCGACAAGGGGACGAATCTCTCGATAGCCGTTCTCCTCGAGATAGCGCTCGAAGGCAAGCTTGTAGCGGACCGCATGCAGCCGAGAGGGGGTGACCACCATCGCTTTTGCCCGCCCACCGAGCCGGTGCAGCACGCTACGGCGGAAGTGTTCGACGATGACCTCGGTCTTCTGCTCAATGTTGTATGGGAGCAGGGTCATAAACTTCGTCAACGCCTTAGACCCCTTCTTCTTCGGTAAGTTGGGATCGTCTTCAGCCACCTTCAGCAGCTTGTAGTAAGTGGTATAAGTTGTATAGTTGGTCAGCACGTCGAGGATGAAACCTTCCTCGATCGCCTGCCGCATGCTGTAAAGGTGAAAGGCCTCTGGCTTGCCACTTGGGCCGATGCGTCCGAACAGTTCGAGCGTCTTGCCTTTGGGCGTGGCAGTGTAAGCGAAGAAGCTCAGGTTCGGCTGCCTACTGCGCGAGGCCATAACTTGGTTGAGCCGGTCTTCCCAATCAGCTTCGCCTTCTGCGTCGTCACCCGACGCGGCGCCAAGAATCCCCTTCAACTCTCGCGCCGTCTCACCGGTCTGGCTCGAGTGCGCTTCGTCCACGATCACGGCATAGCGGCGTTTTGCGATCTCAGCTTCCCACGTTTTTGCCTGGGCCTTTTCCTCTGCGGTCGCCGTCTCTTGGGACTCGGCACCCGCCACGTGTAGCAGGCCGCGCAAGACGAATGGGAACTTCTGCAGCGTGGTGATCACGATCTTGGTGCCATCGATCAGCGCCGCCGCGAGCTGCTTGCTGTCCTGGTCGATCGCCTTGACGACGCCCTGCGCGTGCTCGATCTGGTAAATCGCGTCCTGAAGCTGCTGGTCGAGCACGCGCCGATCGGTGATCACGACCACGCAGTCGAACACCTTGTGGTCCTGAGCGTCGTGCAGGCTCGCCAGGCGATGCGACAGCCACGAGATGCTGTTGGTCTTGCCGCTCCCCGCCGAGTGCTGGATCAGATAGTTGCGGCCCGGCCCCTCCCCGCACGCCGCCGTGATAACCTTCCGAACCGCGTCGAGCTGGTGATAGCGCGGGAAGATCACCGCCTCCTTCGTGATCCGCCGCTGGCCACCCTTGCCGTCGTCGGTCTTCTCCTCCCTCTTCTCCACGAAGATGAAGTGCCCGAGGATGTCGAGGAATGTGTCGCGCTGGAGGACATCTTCCCAGAAGTACCCGGTGCGGTAGCCGGACGCGTGCTGCGGATTGCCCGCACCGCATTGCACCTCGCCGGGATGGCTGCCGCGATTGAAGGGCAGGAAGACGGTGTCCTCGCCTCGCAGCCGCGTGGCCATATGGACTTCATCGGGATCAGCGGCGAAGTGAACAAGAGCGCGCGACTTGAACGCGAACAGCGGCGCCCGCGGGTCGCGATCCTTCTGGTACTGTCGCACGGCGTGGCGCCAGCTCTGGCCAGTGCCGGGGTTCTTAAGCTCGCAGGTCGCCACCGGCAGGCCGTTCACCGCGAACAGAAGGTCCACCGTGTCGTGCTTGCCCGGATGGCAGAGCACCTGGCGCGTGATCGTGAGCTGGTTCTGGGCATAGAGCGCCAGCACCTCGT
>CADEEN010000616.1 GCA_902826345.1 uncultured Burkholderiales bacterium
TGATGGCGCACAGCTACAGCCATCTCTACGGCCTGCCGTGCTCAGGCCTGCGCTTCTTCACCGTCTATGGCCCCTGGGGCCGGCCCGACATGGCGTATTGGAGCTTCACCAAGGCGATCCTCGCCGGCGAGCCGATTCCGGTCTTCAACCACGGCCGCATGCGGCGCGACTTCACCTACATCGACGACATCACGGCCGGCGTGCTCGCGGTGCTCGACCAGCCGCCGGCCGATGACGGCGCGCGGGTGCTCAACATCGGCGGCAACGCGCCGGTGCCGCTGATGGAGTTCATCGCCGAGTTGCAGGCGGCCATCGGCCTGTCGGCGCGCCTGGAGATGAAGCCGATGCAAGCCGGCGACGTGACCGACACCTGTGCCGATGTCACACGGCTGAACCTGCTGATGGGCCGGCCGCACCGATTCACACCGCTGGCCGAGGGCTTGTCGCGTTTCGTCAAGTGGTACCGCCAGCAGCACGGCCACGCGATCGCGTTCAGCCGCGCGGCATGAAAGAAGGAAATGCAAGCATGACCACTGTTGTCGCCGTTGTCGGACTGGGCTACGTGGGCCTGCCGCTCGTCGTCGAGTTCGGCAAGACACTGCGCACCATCGGCTTCGACATCGACGCCGCACGCGTCGCGCGCTGCCAGGCGGGCCACGACCCTTCGCGCGAGATCAGCGACGAGCACATGCGTGCCGCGCACCGTGCCGAATATAGCGCCGATGCGAAGTGCCTGAACGCGGCCGACCTGATCCTCGTTGCCGTGCCGACACCGGTCGATCAGGCGCGCATCCCCGACCTGGGGCCGCTGATCAGCGCCAGCCGCCTGATCGGCGCCAACATGAAGCCCGGCGCCACCGTCGTCTATGAATCGACGGTCTATCCGGGCGCGACGGAAGAGGTCTGCATCCCCGAACTCGAACGTGCCTCGGGCGGGCGCTGGCAGCAGGACTTCTTCGTTGGCTACAGCCCCGAGCGCATCAACCCCGGCGACCGCGAGCACATGCTGACCAACGTCGTCAAGGTCGTCTCGGGCGACTGTGCCGCAACGCTCGACAAGGTGGCCGCGCTGTACGAGCGCATCGTGCTGCCTGGCGTGCACCGCTGCACAAGCATCAAGGCGGCCGAAGCCTGCAAGGTGATCGAGAACACGCAGCGCGACCTGAACATCGCGCTGATGAACGAGCTGGCGATCATCTTCGACAAGGTCGGCATCGACACCGCCGAGGTGCTGCGCGCGGCCGGCACGAAGTGGAACTTCCTGCGCTTCGAGCCGGGGCTGGTCGGCGGGCACTGCATCGGCGTCGACCCGTACTACCTGACGCACAAGGCGCAGGAGCTGGGCTACCACCCGGAAGTGATCCTGGCCGGCCGCCGCATCAACGACGGCATGGGCAAGGTCATCGCAGAGCAGACGATCAAGCAGATGATCGCCAACGGCAGCTACGTCAAGGATGCGCGCGTCACGGTGCTTGGCCTCACCTTCAAGGAAAACTGCCCCGACCTGCGCAACAGCAAGGTCGGCGACATCATCGGCGAGCTGCGCAGCTTCGGCGTCGACGTCACCGTGCACGACCCCTGGGCCGACGCGGCGCAGGCCGAGCACGAGTACGGCGTTCGCCTGGTCGACTGGGACGCGCTGCCGCGCGCCGATGCGGTGGTCGCCGCGGTGGCGCACCGCGAGTTCGCGCGACGCGACGCGCAGGAGCTGGCACGCAAGGTGATCCGCGGCGGTGTGTTCATCGACGTCAAGTCGCGCTTCGACGCC
>CADEEN010000617.1 GCA_902826345.1 uncultured Burkholderiales bacterium
GCACGCTGGTCGCCAACAGGCCCGGGTTGTTGCGCAGCCAGCGCAGGCGCACGCGGCTGCCGATCTCGAACAGCAGCAGCGCCAGCGCGACGTCGATCAGCAGTCGTGCCGTCGGGTTCAGCGGCAGCGTGACGCCGAAACCGCCGAGCGCGGCGGCCCAGCCGGCGAGCGTGTAGCCGACGACGCGCGGCAGCCGCGTCAGGCGCGTGATCAGTTCACCGGCCAGCGCGCCGCCGACGACCACGCAGGCCACCAGGATCAGCGTGTCGGGTGGGCCCAGCCGCGCGTTCAGCCATTCGTTCATCGAGGTCTCATCGTGTTGCCGGCTACGTGGCCGCGTCGGTCATTGTTTGTCATGAGAGGCGGGCGCCGCCACAAGCAGCGCCGCCAACTCATCGTACAGCGGTCTCGACACCAATCGCGAGACACCGGCCGCGACCATCGAGCAGGCCATCAGGCTGAGCACCATCGCTTGGCCGGCCACCATCTCCATGACGATGATGAAGGCGGTGATCGGCCCTTGCGTGGCGGCCGACAGGAAGCCCACCATGCCGAGCGCGATCAGCGGGATCGCCGCCTCGCCCTCGATGCCGGTGAGCACGGCGACGTCGTGGCCGAGGCCGGCGCCGATGGCCAGCGACGGCGCGAACATGCCTGCAGGCACGCCGGTCCACGCCGACAGCCACGTGGCGCAGAACTTGAGCACGGTGTAGACGCCCGGCACATCCGATTGCGCTTCGAGTAGCGCGCGCGTCGGCGCGTAGCCCGCGCCCGCGGTCTGCCCCGCGGTGACCAGCCCGATCACCGCCACAGCCAGCGCGCAGGCGGCCGCAAAACGGTAAGGATGCTGCGCCCGCCAGCGCATCAGCGGGCCGGCGCCGCCGCGCATCGACAGCACCAGCAGCCGTGCGAACAAGCCGCCGGCGACGCCGCAGGCCAGGGCCATCAGCAGGCCGGGGCCGAGCATCGACCACGACAGCGACTGCACGCGCAGACGACCGAAGTAGGTTTCGCTACCGAAAACGGCCACGGCCACCAGGCCGGCAAGCACGATCGCCGCGATCACCAGCGTGCTGTGCACGATGCCGCGCCGCCGCGTCAGCTGCTCGAGCGCGAACACGATGCCGCCCAGCGGCGTGTTGAACGCAGCCGCGATGCCGGCTGCCGCGCCGGCCACCATCAGGTCGTGCGCGTCGATGCGCGAACGCGGCGACAGCCAGCGCCTGGCGTGCACCATGATGCCCGCGCCGACCTGCACCGTCGGCCCCTCGCGGCCGATCGACAGGCCGGCGAGCAGGCCACCCGACACCAGGCCGATCTTGTGCAGCGCCACCGCCGGCGAGACCATGCGCCGGCGCTGCGCCTCGGCGCAGCGTTCGTCGAGCGCCCACACCACCTGCGGGATGCCCGAGCCGGCGGTGCCTGGCGCGAAGCGCCGGGTCCACCACAGCACGCCCACGGTGAGCAGCGGCGTCCAGGCCAGGGTGAGCCACGGTCCGTACCAGGCCACGCCGCGCAACGCGGCAAATGCCGACGAGGCATGTTCGGCCAGCAGTGTGAACCCCACCACCGCCGCACCCGTGGCCAGCGCATAGGCCAGCACGATCGCGCGGTCGCGCCAGTTCGCGTGCTCGACGAGTTCGGAGCCGAGCGAGCGCAGCAACGTCGGCTCGGCGCTCGATCGGCCACGCCGCCAGGCGCGACGCCACCGTGCGCGCCAGCGCCGCCACGGCATGCGCGGTGACACGGTGGGCGGTGGCAGGTCTGG
>CADEEN010000618.1 GCA_902826345.1 uncultured Burkholderiales bacterium
AGGGCCGCAATGTGGTGCTCGAGCGCAGCTTCGGCGCCCCCACCGTCACCAAGGATGGTGTTTCGGTGGCCAAGGAGATCGAGCTCAAAGACAAGCTTATGAACATGGGCGCGCAGATGGTCAAGGAAGTTGCTTCCAAGACCAGCGACAACGCCGGTGACGGCACCACCACCGCAACGGTGCTGGCGCAGTCGATCGTGCGCGAAGGCATGAAGTACGTGGCCGCGGGCATGAACCCGATGGACCTGAAGCGCGGCATCGACAAGGCCGTGACGGCCCTGGTCGCCGAGCTGAAGAAGCAGAGCAAGGCGACGACCACGAGCAAGGAAATCGCGCAGGTCGGCGCCATCTCCGCCAACTCCGACGAGTCGATCGGCAAGATCATCGCCGACGCGATGGACAAGGTCGGCAAGGAAGGCGTGATCACCGTCGAAGACGGCAAGTCGCTCGACAACGAGTTGGATGTCGTCGAAGGCATGCAGTTCGACCGCGGCTACCTGTCGCCCTACTTCATCAACAACCCCGAGAAGCAGGCGGCGATCCTCGACAACCCGTACGTGCTGCTGCACGACAAGAAGGTCAGCAACATCCGCGAACTGCTGCCGACGCTGGAGCAGGTCGCCAAGGCCGGCCGTCCGCTGCTGATCATTGCCGAAGAAGTCGAAGGCGAAGCGCTGGCGACTCTCGTTGTCAACACGATCCGCGGCATCTTGAAGGTCGTCGCCGTCAAGGCGCCGGGCTTCGGTGATCGTCGCAAAGCGATGCTCGAAGACATCGCCATCCTCACCGGCGGCAAGGTCATCGCCGAAGAAGTTGGCCTGACGCTCGAGAAAGTGACGCTGGCCGATCTGGGCCAGGCCAAGCGCGTTGAAGTGGCGAAGGAAAACACGACGCTGATCGACGGCGCCGGCGCTGCGGCCGACATCGAAGCGCGCGTCAAGCAGATCCGCGTGCAGATCGAAGAAGCGACCAGCGACTACGACCGCGAGAAGCTGCAAGAGCGCGTGGCCAAGCTGGCCGGCGGTGTGGCGCTGATCAAGGTCGGCGCCGCCACCGAAGTCGAGATGAAGGAAAAGAAGGCGCGTGTTGAAGACGCGCTGCACGCCACGCGTGCGGCCGTCGAAGAAGGCATCGTCGCCGGTGGCGGCGTGGCGCTGCTGCGCGCGCGCACGGCGGCTGGCGCCATCAAGGGCGACAACCCCGACCAGGAAGCCGGCATCAAGATCGTCATGCGCGCTGTCGAGCAGCCGCTGCGCGAGATCGTCTACAACGCCGGCGGCGAGCCGAGCGTGGTCGTCAACGCCGTCATGGGCGGCAAGGGCAACTACGGCTTCAATGCGGCCAACGACACCTACGGCGACATGATCGAGATGGGCATCCTCGACCCGACGAAGGTGACGCGCATGGCGCTGCAGAACGCGGCGTCGGTCGCTTCGCTGATGCTGACGACGGAAGCGATGGTCGCCGAGTCGCCGAAGGAAGACGCTGCCGGCGGCGGCATGCCCGGTGGTGGCATGGGCGGTATGGGTGGCATGGGCGGCATGGACATGTGATGCCGCGCGTTCGAGCGGACAGCTTCGCTGCCGCTCAACGCACGCTCATTGTCAGTTGAGGGGCCAGCGGCGTTGCCGCTGGCCTTTTTCATTGCGCGGTCAGTTGGTTGATCGTGTCGGCGACAAGGGCCGGTTGCTCGTGGATGAGCCAGTGTGTCGCACCGGTCACGCGCCGCAGGTCGAGGTGCGGCACGAACGCGTCGAGCCCATCC
>CADEEN010000619.1 GCA_902826345.1 uncultured Burkholderiales bacterium
GCGGGCGCCGGCGGCACACGAAACATCTCCGGCACCAACCACGCCCATGTTCTGCTCGAACGCGAACTGGCCGACCTGCACGGCAAGGAATCGGCGCTCCTGTTCACCTCCGGCTTCGTCTCGAACGAGGCCAGCATCCGGACCATCGCGCTCTTGCTCGGCGATGTGGTGATCTTCTCCGACGAGATGAACCACGCCTCGATGATCCAGGGCATCCGCGACAGCCGGGCCGAGAAGCGCATCTTCCGTCACAACGACATCGCGCACCTGGAAGAGCTTCTGGCCGCGGTTCCACGCGGGCGGCCCAAGCTGATCGCCTTCGAATCGGTCTACTCCATGGATGGCGACATCTCGCCCATCGGCCGCATCTGCGACCTGGCGCGGAAATACGGCGCCATGACCTATCTGGACGAAGTCCACGCGGTCGGGCTTTACGGCCCACGCGGCGGCGGCGTAGCCGAGCGCGAAGGGCTGATGCACCGCCTCGATGTCATCGAGGGCACGCTGGGCAAGGCCTTTGGCGTGGTCGGCGGCTATATCACGGGCTCGTCAGCCCTGATCGACGCAGTGCGCAGCCATGCCCCGGGGTTCATCTTCACGACCGCCCTGCCGCCCGCCATCGCGGCCGGCGCTTTGGCGTCCGTACGCCATCTCAAGTCCAGCAACGCCGAGCGCGAACGGCACCAGGAGCGCGCCGCGCGCCTGAAATCGATGCTGCGCGGCGCGGGCATTCCGTTCCTCGACTCCGTAAGCCACATCGTGCCGGTGATCGTGGGCGATGCGCGCCTGTGCAAAATGGCGACCGACGAGCTGCTCAGCCGTCACGGCCTCTATGTCCAGCCGATCAACTACCCGACCGTGCCGCGCGGCACCGAGCGGCTGCGCCTGACACCTTCGCCGCAGCATACGGACTCCGACATGTCGGGTTTGGTCAACGCGTTGACCGAACTTTGGTCGCAGTGTCCGCTCGCGCTGATGGAAAGCCTCAACCAAGCCGCCGAGTAATCCGCGCCCGAGTGCGCTGTCAGACGGTTGGCTATCGCGTCGACCATTTCGCCGCGCTTTTTTTACGCGGCCGGGTAGTCCGCTTGGGTGTTGAGCGGGCGAAAACTGGCTGTACTATAGTATCAAGCTGCGGGCTGGGGCGTGCCAGTTCCCTCGCGGCAGCGCCCTGCGACCTAGCAAAACACAACGCGATAAGAGGAAACCCCATGTCGATCGCACCGGCCGCCGGCAGCACGACGCTGTCTAGATTTTTCAAGTCGCATCTGTCGGAAACCGATCCTGAGGTTTTTAGTGCCATCCAGAAGGAATTCGGCCGTCAACAGCATGAGATCGAGCTGATCGCGTCGGAGAATATCGTGTCCCAGGCAGTGCTTGACGCCGCCGGTTCCGTGCTCACCAACAAGTACGCGGAAGGCTATCCGGGTAAGCGCTACTACGGCGGTTGCCAGTACGTCGACATCGCCGAAGAACTTGCGATCGACCGTGCCAAGAAGCTCTTCAACTGCGCATTCGCGAATGTGCAACCCAACTCGGGGAGCCAGGCGAACCAGGGCGTGTTCAACGCGCTGGCGCAGCCGGGCGATACGATCCTCGGTCTGTCGCTGGCGGCCGGCGGCCACCTCACGCATGGCGCGCCCGTCAACCAGTCGGGCAAATGGTTCAAGGCCGTGCACTACATGGTGAAGCCGGACACGCACCTGATCGACATCGACGAAGTGCGCAAGCTGGCGCACGAGCACAAGCCGCGC
>CADEEN010000620.1 GCA_902826345.1 uncultured Burkholderiales bacterium
TGATCGTCACGTTTTTCATAACCCAGTTCCACGAGATCAGTGAGTCACGATTCTCGTGTTACACGAACTTCGTGTCAATTGCAGTTCAGCGGCATGCGGGTCAGCGGCAGCACCATCTCGTGCTCACCCTCGTTGACCTTGCCCGTGTACCGAAAGCCGAACTTTTCATAGAACCTGCCGACTGGGTTCTCCGGCACGTGCGACAGGCCGACGCTCGCCACGCCCATGCGCCTGGCCTCGTCGATGAGCCAGCGCACCGCCGCCCGTCCATGGCCTCGGCGTTGAAAGCGCGCGTCGATCGACAGGCGCCAGAGGTAGAGCTGGTCTGCGCGCTCTGCGGGGTCGGGGTCGCGGCGCGCGTCCCACAGCAGCAGGAAGCCGACCGGCTCGCCGTCGGCATACAGGCCGAGCGGTCGGCCGGCGGGGCGCACCGATGCCTGCGCGAGCGATTTCGGCACCGAGGCGACGAACTTCTCTTGCTCGGGGGTCGTTTTCAGCTTGATGAGGTCATCGACATTGGCGTCGGTGACGGGGCGCACTTCGAAGACCACTGAAGCGGTGGAAGCGGCATCGGTAACGCCGAGCCGCATCTCGGCCGCCCGCGCATGCGCCTGCAAGCCCTCTGCCTGTGCGAGCACCGCCGCAACCTCTCCGAGCGACTGCGCTCCTGTTGCGCTGACTTCGATCAGGCTCGTGCGCTTGACGAAGTCATACACGCCGAGCGGCGACGAGAAGCGCGCGGTGCCCGCCGTCGGCAGCACGTGATTCGGCCCGGCGCAGTAGTCGCCGAGGCTTTCGCTCGTGAAACGGCCGAGGAAGATCGCGCCGGCGTGCTTCAACCGCGGCTCCCAGCGTTCCGGGTTGGCGCTGCTCACTTCGAGATGTTCCGGCGCGATGCGGTTGCTGATGTCGCAGGCTTCTTCCATCGAGCGCGTGTGGATCAGCGCGCCGCGGCCTTGCAGCGAGGCGCGGATGATCTGCTCGCGCGGCAGCGTCGGCAGCAGGCGTTCGATCGATTCACTCACCGCATCGAGGTACGCCACATCGGGACAGAGCAGGATGCTCTGCGCGAGCTCGTCATGCTCGGCCTGCGAGAACAGGTCCATCGCCACCCAATCGGGCGGCGTGCTGCCGTCGGCGAGCACGAGGATCTCGCTTGGACCGGCGATCATGTCGATGCCGACCTGGCCGAAGACCTGCTTCTTCGCACTGGCGACATAGGCGTTGCCCGGGCCGGTGATCTTGTCCACACGCGGGATCGCGACGGTGCCATACGCCAGCGCGGCGACGGCTTGTGCGCCGCCGATCGTGAACACGCGGTGCACACCGGCGATGTGTGCGGCAGCGAGAACCATCGCGTTCTTCTCACCCCTGGGCGTCGGCACGACCATGATGATTTCGCCGACACCGGCCACTCGCGCCGGCACGACGCTCATCAGCACGGACGACGGATACGCCGCCTTGCCGCCCGGCACGTAGACGCCGACACGATCGAGCGGCGTCACCTTCTGACCGAGCAGCGTGCCGTCGGCGTCGCGGTAGGCGAAGCTGCGGCAGGTCGCATCGAACTGGCGCTCGTGGTACGAGCGCACGCGCTCGGCCGCAGCTTCGAGGGCGCGGCGCTGTTCGGGCGTGATGGCGTCGAGTGCGGCGGCGAGTTCGGTGCGAGGCAGTTCGAGGGCGGCGACCGTTGCAGCGTTCACGCCGTCGAAGCGGGACGTGTACTCGAGCACCGCTGCATCGCCGCGCTGTC
>CADEEN010000621.1 GCA_902826345.1 uncultured Burkholderiales bacterium
CCGGCACGGCGCGGTTGATGATCTTGAAGTAGCCGCCGCCGGCGAGCTTCTTGAATTTCACCAGCGCGAAGTCCGGCTCGATGCCCGTCGTGTCGCAGTCCATCAGCAGCCCGATCGTCCCCGTCGGCGCGATCAGCGTGGACTGCGCGTTGCGGAAGCCGTGCGCCTCCCCCAGCTCCAGCGCGCGGTCCCACGTGCTGCGCGCCGCCTCCGCCAGGGCCGGAGGGCACGCCGCCGCGTCCAGCGGCATCGGCAGCACCGTCAGGTCCTCGTAGTCGCGGGCATCCACGCCGTACGCCGCCCGACGGTGGTTGCGGATCACCCGCAGCATCGCCTCGCGATTCTCCGCGTAACGCGGGAAGGCCCCCAGCTCCGCGGCCATCTCCGCGGACGTCGCGTACGAGGCCCCCGTCATGATCGCCGTCACCGCCGCCGACCACGCCAGCGCCTGCCGCGAGTCGTACGGGATCCCGAGGACCATCAGCGTCGCGCCCAGGTTCGCGTACCCCAGGCCCAGCGTGCGGTAGTCGTACGACAGCCGCGCGATGTCCCGGCTGGGGAACTGCGCCATCAGTACGGAGATCTCGAGCACCATCGTCCAGAGCCGCACCGCGTAGCGGTACCCATCGATGTCGAACGCGCCATTGTCGAGGTCCGTGAAGCGCAGCAGGTTCAGCGACGCCAGGTTGCACGCCGTGTCGTCCAGGAACATGTACTCGGAGCACGGGTTCGAGGCGTTGATGCGCCCCGAAGCCGGGCAGGTGTGCCACTCATTAATAGTGGTGTCGTACTGGATGCCGGGATCGGCCGAGGCCCAGGCGGCGTGGCTGATCTGGCTCCACAATTCGCCGGAAGATACAGTCTTGGCGACCTTGCCATCGGTGCGCCGTTTAAGCTCCCAAGGCTGGTTCTCGGCGACCGCCTTCAGGAAGGCGTCGGTCACGCGCACGGTATTGTTGGCATTCTGGCCGGAGACCGTCAGATAGGCTTCCGAGTCCCAGTCCGTGTCGTAGGTGCGGAAATCGATCGACCGGAAGCCCTGCTTGGCGAACTGGATCGCGCGCTGGATGTAGTTTTCGGAGATTTGCGCCTTGCGGGCGGCAATGATCTCGCGCCGCAGCGCCATGTTGTGCGCGGGCTCGAAGGCCTGGTCGCCGGCGGCTTCGGCCGCGGTGCAGGCCCGCATGATGGCGTTGAGATGTTGGCTGGCCAGATGCGAGCCGGTCACCATGGCGGCGACCTTCTGCTCTTCATAGACCTTCCAGTTGATGAATTCCTCGATGTCGGGATGGTCGACGTCGACCACCACCATCTTGGCCGCCCGTCGCGTGGTGCCGCCCGACTTGATGGCGCCGGCCGCCCGGTCGCCGATCTTCAGGAAGCTCATCAGGCCGGAGGACTTGCCGCCGCCGGAAAGCCGTTCGTCGGCGCCGCGCAGGGCGGAGAAGTTGCTGCCGGTGCCCGAGCCATACTTAAAGAGACGGGCTTCACGGACCCAAAGGTCCATGATGCCGCCTTCGTTCACCAGATCGTCGGCGACGGACTGGATGAAGCAGGCGTGCGGCTGCGGGTTCTCGTAGGCCGAATTCGACTTGGTCAGCTCGCCGGTGCGGAAATCGACGAAGTGGTGGCCCTGGCCGGGACCATCGATGCCATAGGCCCAGTGCAGGCCGGTGTTGAACCATTGCGGCGAGTTGGGCGCCGCCATCTGGCGCGCCAGCATGAAGC
>CADEEN010000622.1 GCA_902826345.1 uncultured Burkholderiales bacterium
CTCCACGCGTGCTCGAGGCTGCTGCCGAACACCGAAAGCCGGGCGTCGGCCTCATGGCGTTCGGCCCGACGATTCAGGATCGCGTTTGCGACCTCTGGCCCGGCGGCGTCGTACGTGTCTTCCTTTCGAACGCTGCGCTTTCGCAGCGCGTCGAGCGCGGCGTTCGCTGCGATGCGAGAGAACCAGCCGTCGAAAGACCCAAAGTCCTTCAATGCATCGATGGCGACACAGGTCTGGATGATCGCCTCTTGGGCGATCTCTTCCGAAAGCGCTGGATTGTCGGTGTGTCGAAGGGCGATCTGAAAAGCCCGCTTCCAAAGCGTCTCGAATAGCGCATCGTCCGAGGTGTATGGCGTGGCCTTCTCGCGCGCAGCACGGGCCTCGTTGATTCGCTGACGTGCAAAGCTTAGGGCTCGCGCCAAAATTATCTCGTCATCTAAGTCCGCACGTGATCTGACGGCGGCGTGAATAGAGACGAGGGAATGGAAGCCGTCATCGTGGCGAAGTACGCGGCCGTCGCGCCAGTGCTCAACGAGCGTGCGCGTCGGCTGTGGGCTGCAGCTGAGTCTCGGGCCATCGGCTACGGCGGAGATGCACTCGTCTCGGAGGCGACAGGCTTGGCGCGGGACACGATCCGCCACGGTAGAGATGAGATTGCGCTCGGGATTGAAGCCACAGGGCGAATCCGTCGTGCCGGAGCGGGGCGGCCGGGTATCGAGGAGACGCAGCCGGGCGTGAAAGCGGCGCTCGAGGAATTGGTCGCTCCACTTACGCGCGGTGATCCCATGTCCCCGTTGCGATGGACCTGCAAGAGCAGAGCGAAACTCGCGTCGACTCTGTCGATTGACGGTTGGCGCGTGAGTTCCACCACAGTTGGCCGACTGCTCAACGAACTCGGTTACAGCCTTCAGGCAGTGCAGAAGAGTCGCGAGGGTGCGTCGCATCCTGATCGAAACGAACAGTTCGAACTCATCAACGCTACCGCCGCTTCGTACCTGCTCCGGAAGCAGCCGGTGATCTCTGTGGACACCAAGAAGAAAGAACTCATTGGAGACTTCAAGAATGGGGGCCGGGAGTGGCAGCCGCGGGCGACACCCGAGAAGACGCTGGTGCACGACTTCCCGAGCGACGCGACTGGCAAGGCCATTCCCTATGGCGTCTACGACATGGGGCGCAACGAGGCGTGGGTGAGCGTCGGCCGCGACCACGATACCCCCGAGTTCGCTGTGGCCTCGATCCGTCAATGGTGGAAGATGATGGGCATGCGTGCCTACCCAGATGCCGACGAGCTGTTCATCACGGCAGACGCCGGGGGAAGCAACGGGTACCGCGCGCGCGCCTGGAAACTCGGGCTGCAGGAGTTTGCGGACAAGGACCGATTACGCATCCGCGTGAGCCACTTCCCCCCTGGAACGAGCAAGTGGAACAAGATCGAGCACCGTCTTTTCTGCCACATCACACAGAATTGGCGGGGGAAGCCGCTTCGAACGTTCGAGACCATCGTCGACCTGATCGGGAATACTCGGACCAATGCGGGACTCCGCGTCAGAGCCAAGCTTGACTCGCGGACATACAAAACCGGGATTGAGATCACGAAGGGAGAAATGCGCGCCCTGGCCCTGCAACCCCACATGTTTCATGGGGAATGGAACTACGAACTACAACCTCGCGGGTAAATGAGTTGACGAGGTAATTTCAATCAGAGCCCTTAGGTGAGACTGAAG
>CADEEN010000623.1 GCA_902826345.1 uncultured Burkholderiales bacterium
CCGAGGTGGAAGCAGCCGCGGCCGACCGGGGCCTGCCCGTGTCGATCGTGCCGGCCGCGACCCTCAATCTCGGGGCCGCGTCCCTCGCGACCCGCGATCTGCTGATACCGGCGGCGCAGCGCCTCGGTGCCGACGCCGTGCTGGTCGGGCGGGGTGACGGCAGCACGACTTCGGCCTGGCAATGGACGCTCACCGCGCCCACCGTCGCAGAGAGTTGGTCCGGCGCGCCGGGCGATGCGGTGCAGGCCGCGACCGACGCGTTCGTGCGCGCGAGCGATGTGCCCGCCGTTTCGGGTGACAACGACGTGATCGTGATGGTGACCGGCGTGCGGGACCTGGCGGCTTACGCCGGCGTGTCGCAGGCGCTCGCGCTGGTGAACGGCGTCAAGCGTGTCGCACTCGAGGAGGCCGCGGGCGACACGGCGCGTTTTCGCGTGACTGCGCGCGGCTCGACCGAGACGCTGGCGGCGGCGCTCGCCGGCAACGCGCGCCTCGTGCCGTCGGCGGCGTCGCTTCCGGGCGTGCTTTCGCTCGCCTGGCTGCCCTGAGACCGCGGCCACCGTGCGGCATTTGCCGAACATCATCTGCGTCATCCGGATCGGACTCACCTGGCCGATCATCGCGATGCTCGCGCGCGATCGGGCCGACCTTGCGCTCGCGCTCTTCACGGTGGCCGCGATCAGTGACGGCCTCGACGGCTGGCTCGCGAAGCGCTTCGGCTGGACCTCGAAGCTCGGGCGCTTCCTCGACCCGCTCGCGGACAAGATCCTGCTCGTGTTCGTGTTCGTGTACGCGACCTGGGTCGGGCTCGTGCCCGTGTGGCTCACGGCGACCGCGGTGGCGCGCGACGTGATGATCGGGATCGGCGCCAGCATCTACCGGGTGTGGTTCGGTCCGTTGAACGGCCGTCCCACGCTCCTCAGCAAGGTCAACACGCTGCTGCAGATCATCGTGCTCGTGCTCGCGATGTTGCGTGCGGCGAGCGGCTTGCCGCCCTGGGAGATCATTCTCGCGCTGTCGCTCGTGACGCTCGTGACCACGGTGATCTCCGGCGCGGACTACGTCGGACGTTTCGTGCAGCGCGCCTGGCAGCTCGCCGCCGCGCCGCGGGGCTGAGATGCGCCAGCTGCCGCTCGGCGTGCGATTGCGGGATCGCGCGAGCCTCGCGAGTTTCGTCGCGGGCGCAAACACCGAAGCGGTGCGGCACGTGACCGCGCTCGCCAGTGGCGAGCGTACGGGTTGCGTCTGGTTGCACGGGCCCGCCGGCTCCGGCAAGACGCATCTGCTGCAGGCGGCCTGCGCCGGTGCGGCGGCGTCGCGCGTCGGGTACGTGCCGCTGAACGCGTTCGCCCGGGGCGAGGCGGCCGTGCTCGACGGCTGGCACGATCTCGATTGCGTGAGCCTCGACGACCTGCAGAGCGTCGCCGGGCGGAGGACGTGGGACGAGGCGCTGTTTCGGCTGTTTCGCAACGTCGAGGAGCGCGGCGCGCGACTGATTGTCGCCGCGAGTGAAGCGCCCGCTGCGCTTGGCTGGTCGTTGCGCGACATCGCTTCGCGCTGGGCGGCCGCTCCGGTATTTGCCCTGCAGCCGCTCGACGAGGCGGGGCGCCTCGAGGCGCTGAGGCTGCGCGCGCAGTTGCGCGGCGTCGATCTTCCCGAAGAAACAGTCCGGTTCCTGCAACGTCGCTATCCGCGTGACATGCAGACGCTCTATCGGCTGCT
>CADEEN010000624.1 GCA_902826345.1 uncultured Burkholderiales bacterium
GATCCATGGTGCGGCCGGCGGAGCGCCGCAGCAGGGCGTGCAGGCGCGCCACCAGTTCGTCGAGGTCGAAGGGCTTGGGCAGGTAGTCGTCGGCGCCGGCCTGCAGCCCCCGCACGCGGTCCGATACGGCGTCCCTGGCGGTCAGCACCAGCAAGGGCATGCCGATGCCGCGGGCGCGCCAGCGCGCCAGCAGGTCCATGCCGTCCCCGTCGGGCAGCCCCAGGTCCAGGACGGCAAGGTCGAACTCGGACGCCGCCAGCGCTGCTTGCGCGGCAGCGGCGGTCTCTGCGTGGTCCACGGTGAACCCGTGCAGGCGCAAGCCCGCGGCCACGCCGTGGGCCACGGAAGGATCGTCTTCGACGAGCAGGAGGTGCACTAGCGAACTCTTAACGACGCCTTAATCGCGGCTTGCCAGACTGTGCTCGAACCGCGAACAAGGGTGGCATGAAAGAAGCGTTGGAATGGAGATGGCTGAGACAGTTCCCCGCATGGGTGCTGGTGCTCGCCGCATGGATCGCGGTTGCGCCCGCATGGGCTGCCGCTGAATTCCTGGAGCCCGAGAAGGCCTTCCGGCTGGCTGTGCAGGAACAAGGCGCGGGCCAGGTGCAACTGCAGTGGACCATCGCCCCGGGGTACTACCTGTACCGGAATCGTATCGGAGTGAGCGGAACCGGTGTGGGCGCGGTGGAGAAACCGCGCGGCGAGGTCAAGGAAGACCCGAACTTCGGCACCGTGGAGGTCTACCACGAGGCCGTGCAGGTGGGCGTCCAGGCCGGCACCGCCTCGACGCTGCGCGTCACCTGGCAAGGCTGCGCCGACGAAGGCCTGTGCTACCCGCCGGTGGAAAAGGACATCGTGCTGGCCAGCACGGGCCCATCGGCTGCTGCCCCGAGCGCACCCGTACCGGCCGCATCGACGACGGGCGCATCGACGGCGGCCATCGTTGCAGGCAACGACGCCGACATCAGCCGCCTGCTCTCGCAACGTTCGCTGGCCTGGACCCTGCCCCTCTTCTTCGTCCTGGGCATCGGGCTGGCGTTCACGCCCTGCGTGCTGCCCATGGTGCCCATCCTCTCGAGCATGGTGGTGGGCAGCGGGGCCACCCCGCGCCGCGGCTTGCTGCTGTCCCTGGCTTTCGTCGGGCCGATGGCGGCGGTCTATGCGGGCATGGGCGTGCTGGCCGCGCTGGCGGGCGCCGGGCTGCAGGCCTGGATGCAGAACCCGTGGACCCTGCTGTCGTTCGCCGCCGTGTTCGTCGTGCTGGCACTGGCCATGTTCGGCTTCTACGAACTGCAACTGCCGGCGTTCCTGCGCGACCGCCTCGCGAGCAAGACGGTCCGGGGAGGATCTCTCACGGGCGCGGCGGCGATGGGCGCGCTGTCCGCCGTGCTGGTCGGCCCCTGCATGACGGCGCCGCTGGCGGGCACGCTGCTGTACATCGCGCAGGGCGGCTCGGCCGCGGAAGGCGCGCTGCTCCTGCTTTCACTGGGGCTCGGCATGGGCGTGCCGCTGGTCGTGCTCAGCACCTGGGGCGCACGCTGGCTGCCGCGCCCCGGCCCCTGGATGGACCGGGTGAAAGCGGCGTTCGGATTCATTTTGCTGGGCATCGCGATCTGGATGGCGCAGCGCGTGATCGCGCCGCAATGGAGCCTGCTGCTGTGGGGCTGCCTGCTGGTGGCGCTGGCCTTTTCGCTGTGGCAACTGGCACGCTCCGCGGTCGCG
>CADEEN010000625.1 GCA_902826345.1 uncultured Burkholderiales bacterium
TCTCCCTGAACCGTTCCTTGTGGTGATTGATCGTTTCGTCCGTCAACAGCTGGCGCGTCTCGTCGCGCCCAGACGGATCCCCGATCTTCGTCGTGCCGCCACCCACCACGACAATAGGCTTGTGTCCATTCTGCTGCAGCACGCGCAGGCGCATGATCTGCGTCAGGTTGCCGATATGCATGCTCGGCGCCGTGCAATCGAAGCCGATATAGGCTGGGACACAGCCCTTCGACATGAGATCGTCGAGCCCCTCGGCATTCGTGCTCTGGTGCAGATGTCCGCGCGCGGCGAACTCGTTCAGGAAGCTGGAGCGGTAGGCGCTCATGGCGTCAGGACCTGTCTTGGGAGGGTGAATGCGGTCAGGCCGGTTCCTCGACCGGCGGCATGCGCATGTCGAGATAATCGTCGATGTTCTGCATCAGCTCGGGCGTGTGATTGTCGAAGAAATGGTTGGCGCCTTCGATCTTCACTTGCGTGATCTTGATACCGCGCTGCGCGTTCAGCCTGTCGACCAGCTTCTGCACATCGGCTTCCGGTGACACGGTGTCATTGCGACCGTGCACGATCAGGCCGGAGGCCGGGCAGGGCGCAAGGAACGTGAAGTCGTAGATGTTCGCCGGCGGTGCGACCGAGATGAACGCATGAATCTCAGGACGACGCATGAGCAGCTGCATGCCGATCCACGCGCCGAACGAGACGCCTGCCACCCAGCACGTCTGCGCGCCGGGGTTCATCATCTGCAGCCAGTCCAGGGCCGCCGCGGCATCCGAGAGTTCCCCGATCCCGCCGTCATAGGTTCCCTGGCTCTTGCCGACGCCACGGAAATTGAATCGCAGGACCGAGCAGCCGCGTCGCTGGAACGCGTAATACATCTCGTACGACACCCGATGGTTCATCGTGCCGCCGCTGCGCGGATGCGGATGAAGGATCAGGGCGATCGGCGCCGATTTGTGCTTCTGGTGCTGGTACTTCCCTTCAAGCCGGCCGCTGGGGCCTGCGAAGATAACGTCGGGCATGCGGGTCGTTTACCTCATCTGGAGCAATTAGTTGAGTGTCGGTGTTGGAATTGAAGGTGCGACTAGTTTTCGGACAAAGCCTTGTTTCGTAAGGGAAAAGACGCTGATCCCAAAGAAGTTTGCCCTTAATACTTGACCTCCTGACTAGGGAAATCTATATCGCAACCATCCACGCGGTTGGGCGCTTTCTACCACGGGTACCAGTCGGAAAATCAAGAAAATCCCGACTTCGCAGATGCGCCTTATTCGCCCGGATTTTGGAGAGCGACAATGAACTTGAGCACCAAAGGCAGATACGCGGTCATGGCGATGGTCGATCTGGCCCGCAACAGCAACGGCAAGCCCGTCGCGCTGAACGAGATCGCGCAGCGTCAGGAGATATCGCTCTCCTATCTGGAGCAGCTTTTCGCAGGCTTGCGGCGCGGCGGCCTCGTCGTCAGCGCCCGCGGCCCAGGCGGCGGCTACAGGCTCGCGCGCTCAGCAGAAGACACCCGGATCGCCGACATCATGATCGCCGTCGAGGAGCCCCTGCGCGCCACACGCTGCGACCTGTCCTCCCCCAAGGGCTGCACCGGCCAGCATGGCCGCTGCGTGACCCACGACCTCTGGGAAGAGCTCGGCCGGCAGATCCACATCTTCCTGAGCGGCGTTACGCTCTCGGATGTCGTCAACAAGCGCGTGCTCGGCATGAGCAAGCCCATCGAC
>CADEEN010000626.1 GCA_902826345.1 uncultured Burkholderiales bacterium
GTGTTGCGCACGAGATCCGCGCCGACGGCCAGGTCACCCAGCGCATGACCACGCTGACGGCGATGAACACGCTGTACGGCGTGCTCGCCCTGGTCGTGCTCAGGGCCTGGATCGAAGCCGAACGCGCGCCCGAGCTCGGTGCGGCGTTGTTGGCCTTGGCCGCTTCGTCTGCCGGCGCGCTCGTGCTCGCCGCGGCGCTGGCCTGGGCCGTGTCGCAGGCGGCGCGCCGGCTCGATCTGCGCGAGGAAGGCGCCGCGTTGTTGGTCCTCGGCTTGGTGCTGCTCGCGGTGGCGCTGGCGAGCTGGCTGCGGCTGTCGACGTTGCTGGTGCCGTTGTTGGCCGGGTTGCTGCTGCGCAACCTGAGCGAGCGTGCGTGGGCTTGGCCGCGGCACTTCGGCACGGCAGGCGGCTTGCTCGTGCTGCTGCTGTTCGTCATCGTGGGCTCGGCGTGGTCGTTGCCGCTGTTGGCCGTCGGCGGCGTGGCCGCCGTGCTGCTGCTGGCGGCGCGCGCGGTGGCCAAGATGCTGGTCGTCTGGTCGCTCAGCCATTGGTCGAAGCTCGGCCTTCGCAAAGGCCTGGCGCTGTCACTGACGCTGACGCCGCTGTCGGCGACGGCGCTGGTCATGCTCAACGAGCTGTACCGCAGCGACGCGACGGTGGGCGCGGCGGTGGCGCCGATCGTGCTCACCGCCGCGGCCATCGCCGAACTGCTGGGACCCATGGCCGTGCTGCTGGCGCTGCGCGCGGCAGGCGAGGTTGCGGCGCCCGCGGAGCCGGCGTCCGGGGAGTTGTCATGAGCCTCGAGACCTTTGCCGACTCGCGTGCGCTGTCGCTCGGCGTCGAGCTGGAGTTGCAGATCGTCAACACGCAGAACTACGATCTCGCGCCGCAGGCACAGGATCTGATGCGGCTGATGACGGGCCGCAAGCTGCCGGGTGCGGTGGTGCCCGAGATCACCAGCAGCATGATCGAGCTGTCCACCGGCGTCTGCGACGGCTTCGCCGATGTCTTGTCGCAGTTGCGCGAAACCCGCGACAGCCTGCTCGACGCGGCGCGGCAACTCGAGATCGGTCTGTGCGGCGGTGGCGCGCATCCGTTCCAGCACTGGAAGCGGCAACGCATCTACTCCAGCGAGCGCTTCCACAAGATCTCCGAGCTCTACGGCTACCTGTCCAAGCAGTTCACGGTCTTCGGCCAGCACGTACACATCGGCTGCCCGGGGCCGGACCAGGCGCTGATGCTGCTGCATGGCCTGGGCCGCTACATCCCGCACCTGATCGCCTTGTCGGCGTCGTCGCCCTTCATCCAGGGCGAGGACACGGGCTTCGATTCGGCGCGGCTGAATTCGGTCTTCGCCTTTCCGTTGTCGGGGCGCGCGCCCTTCGTCGAGCGCTGGGTCGACTTCGGCGCCTACTTCGAAAAGATGACCCGCACCGGCGTCGTCCAAAGCATGAAGGACTTCTACTGGGACATCCGGCCCAAGCCCGAGTTCGGCACGATCGAAGTGCGCGTCATGGACACGCCGCTGACCGTCGAGCGCGCCGCGGCGATCGCCGCCTACCTGCAATGCGTGGCGCGCTGGCTGATGCGCGAGCGCCCGTTCGAGCCGCAGGAAGACGACTACCTGGCCTACACCTACAACCGCTTCCAGGCCTGCCGCTTCGGCCTCGACGGCGAAGTGGTCGACCCGCAGACCGCCGTGCACCGCCCGATCC
>CADEEN010000627.1 GCA_902826345.1 uncultured Burkholderiales bacterium
TAGCCATCGACGGGCGGCTGCCAGGGGTTGGCCGGGCCGACCAGGTTGCCGCGATCGACGACGCGCAGCTCGTGGCTTTCCAGCGTCGGAACGATGCCGGCCACGCGCAGCGCCTCCGGGCCCATGCGCGCACCGCGCGTGCCGGCACCGATATCGGTGGGCGCACCGATGAGGGAGATGTCCTGCTTCACGGGGCGCTCAAACGTCGTCGGCGAACTCGCCGGTTTGTGTTTGCGGTGCATTCAGCGCGAAGGCCTTGACCAGCACGGCCCAAGCTTCTTCAGCGCTATCGACAAGGTGGAAAAGCTGCAGGTCGCCGGCAGCGATCATGCCGGTTTCGACCAGCCACTCGAAGTTGACGAGCTTGGTCCAGAACTCGCGGCCGACGAGAACGATCGGGCGTTTGCGCACTTTGCCGGTTTGCGTCAGCGTCATCACTTCGAACAGTTCGTCGAGGGTGCCGAAGCCGCCGGGGAAGCAGACCAGGGCCACCGAGCGCATCAGGAAGTGCATCTTGCGCAGCGCGAAGTAGTGGAACTGGAAGCACAACTTCGGTGTGATGTAGGGGTTGGGCTCCTGCTCGTGCGGCAGCACGATGTTGAGGCCGATGCTTGGGCCGCCGGCTTCGCTGGCGCCGCGGTTGCCGGCTTCCATGATGCCGGGGCCGCCGCCGGTGACGACGACGATCTTCTCGTCGAGCTTCTTGCTCGCCTGCGTGATCAGCGCCGACAACTGCCGCGCCTCTTCGTAGTAGCGCGACATGTGCAGCGCCATGCGCGCGCGGGCGATGGCCGCCTTGTCGTGGCCCGACTCGGCTTGGGACAGACGCTCTTCGGCCACGTCCATCGGCAGCAGGCGCGCGCTGCCGAACATGACGATCGTGGCGGCGATGCGCTCTTCCTGCAGGATCAGCTCGGGCTTCAACAGCTCGAGCTGCATGCGCACCGGCCGCAGGTCTTCGCGCAGCAGGAAGCGCTCGTCGGCAAAGGCCAGCTTGTAGCTGCTGTCGGCGCCGCCGTAGAGCGACGTCGGTTTGACGGTGGCGGCTTCTTCTTCGGCGGTGGGGAAATTGCGCGCGCTGAGGTCGGGGTGCTTCGGTGACATGCAGCAACTTTACGCCTGCGGTGCGAGGGTGCTGACGTAGTCGTGTTGCGCCGTGCTGACCGTCGAGACGCGGTACTCCACCGGCTTGTCGTTGAACGTCAGCGCCGTGCGCCGCACCTGCAACACCGCGCTGCCGGGTGACACGCCGAGCACACGCGCCGCGGCGCGGTCGGCGGCGACCGCGCGCACGCGCTCGGTGGCGCGCAGCACGGTGATGGCGAAGGCCGTCTGGTAGAGGTGGTAGATCGTGCTCGGCCGTTCGCGCAGGCGCTTTTCGCTGAGGCCGCGGAAGAGGGCGGCGGGCAGCGTCAACCGGTCGTAGACGACAGGCCGGCCTTGCAGCGACAAGCGGTTCTCGACGTGGATGGCGGCATCGCCGGCGCGGCGCACGAGCGCCGCCGCGGCCTCGTCGTCGAGCCGGCCGCGCTCGAACGACAACAGCTCGACGGCCGGCGCATCGCGCGCGCCGTCGCTGCGCTCGACATGAAAGAACTGAAAGACGAAGCGCTCCGTCGTGTGCGTGGCGACATAAGTGCCGCGGCCCTGGCGGCGCACGACGATGCGCTCGGCCACCAGTTCGGGGTGTTCCACCACGTTGGTGGCATGGCTG
>CADEEN010000628.1 GCA_902826345.1 uncultured Burkholderiales bacterium
GCGGTGCGCGCCTGGGGCTTGGTGACTGGGAACGTGCCGAAGCCGACGAGCGAGACGCTGGTGCCCTTTTTCAGCGCCGTCTTCACGCCGCCGACGAACGCTTCGAGTGCGCGTGTCGCCGCGGCCTTGGAAATGTCGGCCTGCGTGGCGATGTGATCGATCATGTCGGTCTTGTTCACGTGGGGATCCCCTCGGCGGTGCCAGATGCGGCGCGGTCTTGCGCCTGTCGTGTTGTGCTGCGGTGCGTCGCTGCAATGGCGGCAGGTCGAGCGCGGCGCAAACATTACAGCCGCCGCCCCGAGTGGTGTCAAGGCGCAGAGCCGGTCGATGCCCCTTGTTTGAAGGTTCACGTCAAGCGAGCGCGCCGACCACCGCGCGGCCGACGTCGGCAGTGCGTGCGCTGCCGCCCAGGTCCGGTGTGCGCGGCGCGCCGGAGGCCGGATCGAGCACGGCCTCGATGGCGCGCAGCACGGCGTCGTGCGCGTCGCGGTGGCCGAGAAAGTCGAGCATCATCGCCGCCGACCAGATCTGGCCGATCGGGTTGGCAAGCTGCTTGCCGGCGATGTCCGGCGCCGAGCCGTGCACCGGCTCGAACAGGCTCGGCCACTCGCGCGTCGGGTTCAGGTTGGCCGACGGCGCAATGCCGATCGTGCCGGTGCACGCCGGGCCGAGGTCGGACAGGATGTCGCCGAACAGGTTGCTGGCGACGACGACGTCGAACTGCTGCGGTCGCTGCACGAAATGCGCCGTCAGGATGTCGATGTGGAAACGATCCACCGTCACGTCCGGATACGCCTTGGCCATCTCGGCAACGCGCTCGTCCCAGTACGGCATGGTGATCGAGATGCCGTTGCTCTTGGTGGCCGAGGTCAGCTTCTTGCGAGGCCGGCGCATCGCTTCATCGAAGGCGAAGCGCAGCACGCGATCGACGCCGGTGCGCGACATCACCGTCTCCTGGATCACGATCTCGCGCGACGTGCCTTCGTACATGCGCCCGCCGATCGACGAGTACTCGCCCTCGGTGTTCTCGCGCACGATCAGCATGTCGATGTCACCCGGCTTCAACGCTGCGCCGCTGCGGTCCACCAGCGGCGAGCGGATGCCGGGCATCAGCTTGGCCGGGCGCAGGTTGACGTACTGGTCGAACTCGCGGCGGAACTTGAGCAGCGAGCCCCACAGCGACACGTGATCGGGCACGATGGCCGGCCAGCCGACGGCGCCGAAGAGGATGGCGTCCATCGGCGCCAACTGCTCCTTCCAGTCGTCGGGCATCATCTTGCCGTGCCTGGCGTAGTGATCGCAATCGGCGAAGTCGAAGTGCTTCAACTCGAGGCCGATGCCGAAGCGGGCGGCCACGGCTTCGAGCACGCGCACGCCCTCGGGCATGACCTCCTTGCCGATGCCGTCGCCGGCGATGATGGCGATGCGCTGGGTTTTGCTCATACTGTGTCTCCGAAGAAGCGAAGCATCTCGTCGAGCAGCGCCGCTGGCTGCTCCTCGGCGATGTAGTGGCCGCAGTCGAGGGCGCAGCCGCTCGGTTGCGTGGCCGCGTCGCGCCACAGCGCCAGCGGATCGAAGCAGCGGCCGACCACGCCCTGCGCGCCCCACAGCACGCGCAGCGGCACCTCGATGCGCCGGCCGGCGGCGCGGTCGGCGCGGTCGTGCTCGAGATCGATCGAGGCCGATGCGCGGTAATCCTCGCACACCGCTG
>CADEEN010000629.1 GCA_902826345.1 uncultured Burkholderiales bacterium
CTGCAGGCACCCCTTCTTTCGCGACCCAGAGCGGGGAGGGCAGGACTGCATGCAAGCCGAATTGATGAACAGATGGCCTGGGCATCGTGCCGGTGTCGGGCCCGAGGGTCGGCACGAGACGCAGGAGCCCCAGGAATTCCTGTTCGCGCGGGCGCTGGTCGGCGCCATCGTCTGTCCCGGGTCTTCGCGCTGGCACTGATCGACCGGGACCCTGGCCCCACCCTCGAGCAGATCGAGTCGCCCCGCGGGAAGGCACACTGCGCACCTCTGCTGCTCGTGGCCATTGCCTGCCTCGGGCCGCGTGAGCTCGACACGCCAATGCTGGAGCGCACGGTCTCGAAACGGGGCGGTTCGCTCGGGAGCGACAACGTGGCGTATGCGATGGCTTCATCGGGACGCTCCCGGGGAGAGGATGGCCGGCGCATCAGCCGGCGCCGGTGCGCGCAGCGCCAGCAGGGCCGCGAAGGCCGCCAGCCCGAGGCCTGCGGTCACCCAGAGTGCGCCTGCCTGCAGCCGGTCCAGCGCGACGCCGAATAGGAACGGTGCGAGGGCCTGCGCCACGCGCGCCGGAACCATCAGCCATCCCTGCCTCGCTCCATAGCCGGTGCTACCGAACAAGACCAGCGGCAGCGTGCCCTTGGCAATCGTCAGGATGCCATTGCCGGCGCCGTGGAGGATGCCGAACAGCGGCGCGAGCGCGGGCCCGCCGACCAGCAGCACGCCGACGCCAATCGGATGCATCGCCGACGCGAGTCGCGCCGAAAGCAATGGGTGGACTCGGCGCAGCCAGCCGAACTCCGCCACGCGCGCGGCCACCTGGGCGGGTCCGATGAGACTCCCGACGAGCACCGCGGTGGCGAGCGTCGCCCCGGCCGCCTGCATGAGCCGCGGCAGGTGCGCGGCCATGGCCGTCGAGACGAACCAGGTTGAGGCGAACACGAAGGAGAGGATCAGCATGGAGCGCCAAGAGGGTCGATCTCCTGGCGCCTCGGGGTGCGACTGCACTTCGCCCGGCCGGCCCGCGTTCGTGACTGCAGGCTCCGCCGCGAAGGCCGCCTTCGGCAGCAGCGCGTTGAGCGGCAGGCCGATCAGCAGGTGCAGCGCGGCCCACGCGAAGCAGGCGTGGCGCCAGCCATACTGGCTCTCCAGCCAGGCCGACAGTGGCCACCCCACCGTGCTGGCAAAGCCGGCGATCAGCGTGATGCCGGTGATGCTGGTGCGCGCGTCCTTGCCGTAGAGGCGGACGAGGGACGCGAAGGCCGATTCGTACAGGCCGCTGCCCATGCCGATGCCGAGCACGATCCAGGCGGCAAACAAGCCCGCGAGTCCCTGAGCCATTCCGAGGCCTGCCAGACCCAGCGCGAATACCACGCTGGTGGCCATCAGCACCGGCCGACCGCCGAGCCGGTCGATGGCGGCGCCGGAGCGCGGCCCGATCAGCGCCGAGACGATCAGGGCGACGCTGAAGGCAGCGAAGACGGTCGGTACGGTCGTGCCCAGGTCGCGCGCCATCGACACGGCCAGGATGGCGGGCAGGTGGTAGGTCGAGGCCCAGGCCAGCGTCTGAGCCGTGCCGAGCCTGGCGATCGTGGCGGCGCGCTGGCCCGGCATCAGCAGCAGGCGGCGCTTGCGCGCACAGGCTCGGGCGGCGGGCCGGCGTTGCACGTGCGTCGTCGCGCATGCTGCGCGGACTTGGGGGCGA
>CADEEN010000630.1 GCA_902826345.1 uncultured Burkholderiales bacterium
AGTACTCCGGGTTGCCCTTGCCGTTGCCCATGCGGACTTCGGCCGGCTTCTGCGACACCGGCTTGTCCGGAAAGATGCGGATGAAGATGCGGCCGCCGCGCTTGATGTGGCGGCTGATGGCGCGGCGCGCGGCCTCGATCTGACGCGCCGTGAGTCGGCCGCGCTCGGTGGCCTTCAAGCCGAAGTCGCCGAACGACACTTTGGCGCCACGCGTGGCGACCCCGGTGTTGCGGCCCTTCTGTTCCTTGCGGAACTTGCGGCGATTGGGTTGCAGCATGTTGTTGGTTCTCCTTACGCGCCGGTCGCAGGCGTGGGCGCCTTGCGAACGCGCTTGACGGCGGGCTTCGTGGCGTCGCCACCAGCACCGGGTCCCGCACTCGGCGCAGCGGCATCGGCCGGGCGGTCGTTGCGGTCCATGCGGCCACGCGGTGCACCCATCGGCGGACGATCGCCACCCGGACGGTCACCACGCGGGCCGCGACGCGGACCACGGCGGTCGTCTTCACCCGGCGGCGGAGCGACAGGCGCTTCGCCGACGCCCAGACGGTCGCCGCGATAGACCCAGCACTTCACGCCGATCACGCCATACGTGGTCTTCGCTTCCGAGAAGCCGTAGTCGATCTCGGCCTTCAAGGTGTGCAGCGGCACGCGGCCTTCGCGGTACCACTCGCAGCGCGCAATCTCGATGCCGTTCAAGCGGCCCGACGACATGATCTTGATGCCCTGCGCGCCCAGGCGCATCGCGTTCTGCATCGCGCGCTTCATCGCGCGGCGGAACATGATGCGCTTTTCGAGCTGCTGCGTGATGCTGTCGGCGATCAGTTGCGCGTCGATCTCGGGCTTGCGAATCTCTTCGATGTTCACCGCCACCGGCACGCCCAGGCGCTTGGCCAGTTCGAGCTTCAGGTTCTCGATGTCCTCGCCCTTCTTGCCGATGACGACACCCGGCCGCGCCGAGTAGATCGTGATGCGCGCGTTCTTCGCCGGGCGCTCGATCAGGATGCGCGCGACCGCAGCGTTCTTCAGCTTCTTCTTCAGGTAGTCGCGAACGTTCAGGTCTTCGGCCAGCATCTGGCTGAAGTTGCGGTTGTTGGCGAACCAGCGCGACGACCAGGCACGGGTGACCGGGAGGCGGAAGCCGATCGGATGGATCTTTTGTCCCATGTGTGCTTCTCTTTAGTTGCCGACGGTGACGTAGATGTGGCAGGTGCCCTTGCTGATGCGGTTGCCGCGGCCCTTGGCCCGCGCGGAGAAACGCTTCAGCGTGGTGCCTTGCTCGACGTAGATGGTCTTGACCTTCAGTTCGTCGATGTCGGCGCCGTCGTTGTGCTCGGCATTGGCGATGGCGCTGTCGAGTGCCTTGAGTACGATGCCGGCGGCTTTCTTCTGCGTGAACTTCAGGATGTCGCGGGCCTGGTCGACCTTCTTGCCGCGGATCAGGTCGGCAACGAGCCGGCCCTTGTCCACCGACAGGCGCACGCCGCGAACGATTGATTGCGTTTCCATGCTCGTGGCCATCCTTTATTTCTTCGCGGCCTTCTTGTCGGCCGGGTGGCCTTTGAAGGTGCGCGTCTGCGCAAACTCGCCGAGCTTGTGGCCGACCATCTGATCGGTCACGTAGACAGGCACATGCTGCTTGCCGTTGTGCACGGCGATCGTCAGGCCGATGAACTCGGGCAGGATCGT
>CADEEN010000631.1 GCA_902826345.1 uncultured Burkholderiales bacterium
GTTTTTGCCGGATCCAGTGACTTTATCTATCCGTTCACACTGACTTCGCAGCTCACCGACTATACCCCCTTGAGGCGAGCCACATGAGAACCTTGCTGCTTGTTGTCCTCGTCCTGCTTCCGATATCGGCATGGGGCCAAAATCCCTACTACGATCACGGGTCCTATCCCGCGCCGGGAACGACGGCCTCGTCAGCGGGGATGCGGGCCGAGCTGGACCTGATTGAGGCAGGCTTCTCGAAGCTCCCGACGCTGAGCGGGAATGCAAATAAAGCGGTGGTCGTCAATGGCAGCGGCAACGCGCTTGCGACGACGACCGGCACCTTGACGTTGAGCGGCAATCTGGCCGTGTCCGGAGGCAGCGCGGTCACGTTGACGACCACAGGCCCCACGACCTTGACGCTTCCGACGACCGGCACCTTAGCCACGCTTGAGACGGCGATTCCACGAGGGCCGAGCTTTCCTCCGTTTCCTGGACTCGATGATTTGTTTTGGCTGACGACGGATGGAGCTCCAGGCGAGTGTAGTGCTGGGGCTGGGACGATCCGATCGCTCTGTTACTACGACGGCGCGGATTGGGTGTCGGCGAGTAGTGCTGCGGCGAGTTCGGACACGCTGGGCGCGGTGGCGGCTCGCGGCAATACCATTACGGGCGCCGATGAAACGAATCCCGTGGAAATCTTTGGGACGGGCGGGCAGTCCACCTATGGACTCGTGTTTGACCGTACGTCAACCGGCGAATCGCGGATTCGCTGCAAGGAACCAGCCGGCATCGATCAGTGTCACTACTTCCGTCAACTCCAGAACGGGTTTAACGGTGGCTTTAAAGATAAGGACGGGACTGAACGCCTGACCGTCAGTGGCACGACCGGTGCGGTCACGAATGTGACGCTCGATGCAGAAGCGACCGGCAACAATATTACGCTCTATCGCAAATTGTGCGGCGGGAATTTAGTGGGCGTGGACCCGGCCACAGGAACCGCTGGGCATATCGCCGACAAGGACCAGCTCTCGTCCACCCCGACGGCCACGACGATCACGGGCACCAATCAGACGTATGGGGTGCTGCGGTTCCCTGATGTCGATGGCGAGTATGGCGTCACGCTCAGCTGTCTGTTGCCGACTGGATTTACAGGGGCCATTGATTTCGTCGCGACGGGGAAAACGTCCGGAACGGGAGTCGTTGTCATGCAGATCGGAGTTCGCTGCTACGCGAGTGATGCGGCGAACGATGCGGCGTATAGCGCAGTGTCGTCGTATTTGCTATCGGCGGGTACGTCGGGGCGATTGAATCGGTATAGCGGGACGGGGATCGCAGCGACGGGATGCGCCGCGAATAATCTGGCGTTTTTCCGAGTGTTTCGCAATCGCACACATGGGAGCGACACGCTCAATAACACCTTTGACTTGAAAGATTTCGAGCTATGGGCACGCCGTACACATTAATTCTTGGCCTCGTCGTCTGGTTGCTTGCTGCGAGTCCGTTGCAGGCGATTGAATTCAAGGCGGTGCAGTGCGTCTTGCCGACGACCGATGGTGCGAGTGTCGATTGTACGTCGAGCGGGTTTGGGGCACCGTCCGGCGCGGTCGTCTTCGGCGGCTATGGCGCGACGAATGGGGTCGCTGCCACGCACATCGCGTTCTCGATGGGGTTCTATGACGGGACGCGCCAGGTCTCGATCGGGCG
>CADEEN010000632.1 GCA_902826345.1 uncultured Burkholderiales bacterium
GTGAGCTCGACCCGTGGATCGAGTTGCTGACGGCACACGCCGACGAAGCGCTGACCGCGCACGACGATGACACGCAGATGCGCCTCGTGCCCGGCCTGCTGTCGGCACTGGTCTACCGCGTGCCGTGGCATGCGCTCACCGAGGTGCTGGCCGAGCGCGCCGAGCGCCTGCTTCACCACGACTCGGCAGCGGGGCAACGCCTCTTGATCGGGGCACTGGCGCTGCACCTGCTGTGGCGCGGCCATGTCGATCGGCTCGAACGCATCGTGGTGCGCATCGACGCGCTGTGCGCGCAGGGCCTGGCTGCACCGGCGACGATGCTGCGATGGTGGAGCTCGGGCACGCTCGTCAAGAGCTTGCTCGGCCAGACCGACTCCGCCCGTGCCGACGCCGAGCAAGCGCTGCGGCTGATCGACGCCGAGCCGCCGTTGTCACCGCACCGCGCACGCGTAGAGCTCGAGGCGATGTTCGTGGCGCTGGCGTCGGTCGACGCGGCCACGGCGCGGCGCCACATGCAGCGAGCCGCGCAAGCCCTTCACCCCGACAACGCCTTCGACCGGGCGACCTACGAGCACCAGCGCGGCATGCTCGCGCTGCTCGAAGGCGACACGGCGACCGCCCTGCGCCTGATGCGCGCAGCGGTCACCAGTGCGCGTGACGGCGGCTTTCAGATGCGCGAGCACATCGCGCTGATCGCCAACGCGCTGGCGGCGGCACACGGCGACGAACACGTCGAAGCACGGCAAACGCTCGAGCAGGTCTTCACGCACCCGATGTTCGCCACCTGCCGCTGGCACCACTGGGTCGCCGGTTGCGTGGCCGCCTACGCCGCGCTGAAGCGCAATGACGAAGCCGACTTGCTGCACCACCTGCGTGCCGCCTTGCGCGTCGCTCGCGAGTGCGGGTTCCGGCACGGACCGATGCTGTTCTTGTGCGGCGACATGATGGCGCGGCTGTGCGCGACGGCGCTGACGCATGACGTCGAGCCCGAGATCGCACGCGACCTCGTCAACCGCAACCAGCTCGAGGCACCAGCCGAGGCCAACGACGCGTGGCCGTGGGCGGTACGGGTGCGTGCGTTCGGCGCGCTCACCGTCGAGATTGGTGGTGCGCCGATGGCGTCGTCGCGCAAGGAGAGTCGCCGCCTGCTGGAGTTGCTTGGCGTGCTGGCTGCGTATGGCAACACGCCGGTCCACCAAGACCAGATCGCCGATGCGCTGTGGCCCGACGCCGATGGTGACGCCGCGCGCAACGCACTCGACAACGCCCTGCACCGCCTGCGCAAAACCTTGGGCGGGGACGATCGCATCGTCGTGCGCCAAGGCGCGTTGGCGCTGAACCCACAGCGCTGCTGGACGGACGTGGGCGCGCTCGAACGCGTGCTGGCGCAGATCGGCACGGCCAAAGCGGCGCAACGGCGGTCGCTCTTGCTGGCTGTGCAACGCCTCGCCGGCGCGCCCTTGCTGCCGAACGAAACGCTGCCGCTGATCGCCGCTCGACGCCAGTCTTTACAGAGCCGGGTGCGGCAAGCCGAATCTCTACCCGATCGCTAAGTGGCAGCGCCGCAAGCTGTGGCCTTCTGCATCTGACTTGGAGACGACCACCATGCGACCCGACCCACGCTCACGCCGCTTCTTCCTGCATGCCACCGGCGCACTGACGGCCGCCGCGCTCACCA
>CADEEN010000633.1 GCA_902826345.1 uncultured Burkholderiales bacterium
CTCATCAACCGGACGCTGAGCGACGCGGCGATTGCCGACGCCGCCGAGGGCGCGTACGACGTCGCCAAGCCGATGGACAACACCGATCTCGACCTGTACTGGCGGAAGGACGTGGTCGGCCAGTTCGTGGGCTATGCGCTGCGCGAGATCCGTGGCGACGACATGCGCGCGACGCGCATGAAGATCGCGCGGCAGTCGCTCGATCACGTGGCATGACGCCACAGCCTCCGCGGCCAGGCCCATTCACCGACCGGCCGTAGGCGCGAATCCTGTGTCCGGTCGGTGCGCCTTCCGATCCGGACCTGGGTCGGGACTTCGACCACCCAGAATTCGTCCCTCTCGCGTTTCTGTATGTTCGTTGTATGCCGGCGTGCCGATACTGGTTCGCTCCGGAAGCGACGACGCATTCTCCGATGGGAACGCTGCGTCTGCGCTCCGGGCCAACACCAGCCTGGAGGCAAGAATGAACAAGCGCACGCTCGCCCTCTCCGCCGTGGCCGGCTTCCACGACATCATCATCTGCAAGGACGGGTTCAAGCTGCAGGACCTGCTCGACCTCGGAGGTGGCGTGTATCCCACGTTCCCGGGCAATGCCGCGTTCGTCTTCGAGCCGAATCCGGCCAACCCGTTGCCGGCCCAGGTCGCGCCCCTCGTGTACTACCGGGGCATCAATCCGGCGGGTGGGCCCTTGGTGACCGCTGTGGCTGGCAACCCGGCCAACGGCAGCAATCGCAACGAGCCGGTCGCCTTCCTCGAGCCAGGCCGCTACCTGGTGATCTGCAACGTCCGCGGACACCTGGTCGACGGCATGTATGCCTACGTGCACGTGAGCAACTGACCGGCCACGCGGCAAGGCGCGACGGGCACACCTGGTGTGCCCGTCGCGCCTTGCCATTCACCGCTTCATTGCACCCAGATCGGCAGGTAGGTCGCGTTGTTCCACTCCGCTGCTTCGCTGATCCGCCCGCCCTCATCGACGATCACGCCCAGCCAGTAGCGCTGTCCGGACACCAGGTCGTTCGGGATGGTCACCGTCACGCGGTGCGTGAACACGTTGCCGCGGCCGAGGTTCAGGCTGGTACCCGCGATGCGCCGGTCGGCCGTGGTGATCAGGTCGTTGGTCGAGACGAAGAAGCCGACCTGCACGTTGTCCTGCTGGCTCGCGCCGTTGTTCTCGTAGGTGAACTCCGCCTGTACCCGCTGCCCGCGGTTCACGCGAAAGCGCGTCTCGCCCGCGTCATCGAAGCCGGACAGCGCCGCGCCGCCGGCATCGAGGAGCCGCGTCTTCTCGTGGTCGCTGTATTCGCCGCTCGCACCGGAGTACTTCCAGTGCACCACGCCGACGTCCTCGAGGCGGGGCGAGCGCAGGCCATAGAGGAACACCGCGCCATCGGCCGCGTCCTCGCCCAGGTAGGCACGGGCGAGCGAGCCGTTGGCATGAATGTGCTCGAAGTCGATGCCCATCACGTTGTACTCGGAGTTCACGTGGTTGAGCTTCAGGCCATGTCCCATCTCGTGGATGGCCGTGGTGCGCATCGGGCGCAGCGTGCCGCCATATCGGCGCAGACCCGACTTGCTCTCGGACGACGACCACCGCCACGGCGATCCGTAGTCGAAGGCGATGTCCACTTCGTCCATGTGCACGTGGTTGCCGAAGAACCAGTAG
>CADEEN010000634.1 GCA_902826345.1 uncultured Burkholderiales bacterium
TGCCCATGTCTGCCACAACTCGCGCTGAGGGTGCAGCTCTCCGCGCGTGATCTGCCGCGTTGCATCGGCCCGCACGCCGTAGTCGCGCAGCTTCTCGGCAAAGGTCTCGCGCCAGCGATGTAGGTCGGCCTTGCGCGGATTCAGGCGCTTGCCGTGGCGCGACTCGGCGCGCACGCTCAGGTGGACATGCGGGTTGGCTTGATGGTCATGCAGCACCATCACGTAGCGGTGATCGCCGAGTTCAGCCTTGGCGAACTCGCGCGCCGCGCGAAGCACGAACTGCGGATCGGTGCCGCGCGGCATCGACAGCACGATGTTGAACGCCTCGCGGCGCTCGCTTTGCTGCGGGATCAGCGAGCCGGCGTAGCGCCACTGCTCGGCGACCTCGGCAACCGCCTCACGACCTTCGCGTGCGACGCCGCGATCGTCTTCCATCTGCAGCCGACCGCCTTTGCTGATGTAGCGGAAGTGCGCGGCGATGGCACCCATGCCTCGCCCGCCGCCGGTGACTTTGACCATCACCTGCGGCGCGCGCCGCAGCGTCGTCCGAATCTGCTGCCGGATCGCTGCGGCACGTTCGCCGAGCGGGAGCCGAAGTCGCGCCTGCGCCGCCGGCGTCACACGACGGTTGCCCGGATAGAACAGGCGCTCGCCCCACTCGACGAGCACGCCATCGATCGCTTTCGGGTCGTTCATGGTGCACCTCCGTTTCGAGAGACGACACGAGAAGCCAGCTCGAGGTGCTGCCGGACTTCGACCATCAGCGCCTCCGCCGCCGCGCCATAGCCCACCGCGCCTTCGCCATCGAAGCGCTTCAGCGTCCGGATCAGACTCGCCAGGTCGGCGCCCAGCGTCGCGAGGTGATCGCTCGACACGATCAGCGCATCGCGGTCCTTGACCCGATCGGCCAGTGGCGCCGGCAGTCGAGCGCCCCGCAAAAGCCGTGCGACGAAGGCGCCGTATGAGAGGCCAACGTGCGCCGCGCCAAGCAGCAGCAACTCGGCGTCGATTGGGTCCAGGCGCAGCGTCACCTTCATGACGGCGTCGGCTCGCTCGATCGGAGAGGCTGGCGGTAGCGGCGCAAGCGCCTGGTTCGAGGCCTCGGCGAGCGTGAGCCGCGCGTAGGCCGCGACGCGCAGGCGCCGTGCGCTCGCAGCGGCGCGCACCGCCGGACCGATGTCGCGCAGGTCGCTCGTCACGCGGTCACGCGACGCGCTCGCCATGCCGAACCTCGCGGAGCGGAAGGGATGGCATCCATTCACCGGCGTGCAGCCTTTCCTGCCATCCATCTTTTTCGAGCTTCTTCATCTCCACTCTCGGTTGAAGCTGCGGCTGAGCGTCGGGGGTCGGACAGTCCGACCCCTAAGGCCAGCCGACTGCCGAGATTCACGAGGCGCTGCTTCAACACTTGAAGGTCAGCGTCCGTGACGGGAGGGTCAGCCTTCGCGACTTGGTCGAGCGCGTGTTCGAGTCGAGCGCAAGCTGCCTGGGATTGGGCAAGGACCGTCGGTACTTGCCTTCGTTGCTGCGGCACCTGCAAGCGTGAGGTAGCCTCCGAACGTACCGCGTTGACTGCACCTCGGGTGATCTCGCCTTCGCCGTCGAGAAGCGCCCTCGCCCGCTCCGGCTGCTCGTGGTGCAGCTTCT
>CADEEN010000635.1 GCA_902826345.1 uncultured Burkholderiales bacterium
GAGCCCAGGCGCGCGGCGACGGTGCTGCTCACCGGGTCGCGGTAGATCTGCTGCGGCGTGCCCACCTGCACCAGCACGCCGTGGTCGAGCACGCCGATGCGATTGGCCAGCGTCATCGCCTCGGTCTGGTCGTGCGTGACGTAGAGCATCGTCGCGCCCAGGTCCTGCTGGATGCGCTTGAGCTCCAGCCGCAGGTCGTTGCGCAGCTTGGCGTCGAGTGACGACAGCGGCTCGTCCATCAGCGTCACCGCAGGCTCGCGCACCAGCGCGCGGCCGATCGCGACGCGTTGCATCTGGCCGCCGGAGAGTTTCGTCGCCGGATTCGCGAGCTTGTCGTCGATGCGCAGCAGCCGCGCCACCTCGGTCACTTTGCGCTTAATCTCGTCCTCCGGTGTGCGCCGCAGCGGCGAGCGCAGCGGGAAGGCGAGGTTGTCGAAGACGTTCAGGTGCGGGTACAGCGAGTACTGCTGGAAGACGAAGGTCACGTCGCGCAGCGCCGGCGCGGTGCGCGACACGTCCACTCCACCGATGTGCACCTGGCCGGCGTCTGCCGTCTCCAGCCCGGCCACCAGGCGCAGCGTCGTCGTCTTGCCGGCGCCGCTGGGGCCGAGCAGGACGATGAATTCGCCGGCGGCGATGTCGAGCGACAGGTCGCGCACGGCGGCGACGTCGCCGAAGCGCTTGGTCAGGCCGCGCAGCGACAGCTCAGCCATGTGCGGCTCCGTGCGCTGCGCTGCGCGTCGAACGCGGCGCTGCCGCGCCCTCATGCCGCGCGGTGCGCAGCGCGCGGCCCGAGGCCGGGTCGAACAGCGACAGGCGTGCCGCGTCGAACGTCAGCCCGACCTGATCGCCGCGCTGCGCCGGCACGTCGGCGCCGATCTTGGCGCGCAGCGTCGCGCCCTGCGCGGTGGTGCAGGTGACGATCTGGCTGGTGCCGAGGTACTCGGTGCCGAGCACCTCTGCGCGCAGCGCGGACGATGCCGACAGCCGCACATGCTCGGGCCGTACGCCGAGCAGCAGCGATGCGGCCGGCGTGTCCTCGCGCAGCGCCGGGACGGGCAGCAGGGCCGGGCCGATGCGCACCTGGTCGGCACCGGCGACATAACCGCCTTCGACCGGCAGGAAGTTCATCGACGGCGAGCCGATGAAGTCGGCGACGAAGACGCTCGCCGGCCGCTCGTACACCTCCTGCGGCGCGCCGAGCTGTTCGATCACGCCCTGGTTCATGATGGCGATGGTGTCGGCCATCGACATGGCTTCCAGCTGGTCGTGCGTGACGTAGACGGTGGTGGCGTGCAGCCGGTCGTGCAGTGCGCGCAGCTCCTGGCACATCAGCTCGCGGAACTCCGAGTCGAGCGCGCCGAGCGGCTCGTCCATCATGAAGGCCATCGGCTGGCGCACGATCGCCCGGCCCAGCGCCACGCGCTGGCGGTCGCCGCTGGACAGGCCCGACACCGGCTTGTCGAGCAGGTGCTCGATGCGCAGCACGCGCGCGGCCTCGGCCACCTTGGCGGCGATCTCGGCACGCGGCACGCCTTGCGAGACGAGCGGGAAGGCGATGTTGCGGCGCACGTTCATGTGCGGGTAGAGCGCGAACAGCTGGAACACGAACGCGATGTCGCGGTGCGAGGCGCGCTTGAA
>CADEEN010000636.1 GCA_902826345.1 uncultured Burkholderiales bacterium
ACCTGCTGGTAGAGGCCCGCGGCTCGCAAGCTGAGTTCGTGATCCCCGATCACCTCGCCCACACCGACCCGATGGTCGAGCGTTTCGAGGGCTGGGCCCGACAACAGCTCGCGCACGGGTTCTCGCTGGCCGAGGCGGCCGTCGCAGCGGGCGCAAGCGAACGCACCTTGGCGCGGCGCCTGCAAGGCGTGTTGGGCAAGTCACCTCTGTCCTACTTCCAGGATCTGCGCGTCGAGCGTGCTGTGCAGCTGCTGCGCACCAGCACCGAGAGCCTCGACCAGATCGCCGCGCAGATCGGCTACTCGGACGGGGTGACCTTGCGCGCCTTGTTGCGACGCAAGCTGGGCCGCGGCGTGCGGGAGTTGCGCGCGGGTGCCTGATTGGGAAGCTGTCGTTCAACACTCAGTAGATGGCCAGCGTGTTGACGCTCACCGCCGTGTAAACCGGTCAACCTTTGGCGAGGGTCGCTTTCCGACTCCGCCGCAACGAGGCGCGGAGGCTTCGGTCGTTCAGGGCACGACTACCTCCGGGCAGATCGACGGTCGATCGGCCACGGACTACAACGAGCTGATGAGCTTGTCCACCTGATTGCTGCCACGGCGCTGCAATTGCGCAAGTTTTGAACGACTTGCCCACCGGCGTCGGCATGAGAAATCTTGGCCGGCATCGCCTTCGTGCTTGGTGTGGGTGTGTTCTTCACTCGCCACATCACCGAGTTCGCGCACGACGACGATGCGGCGAAAAGTCGCGAGCGGGTCGCGCGCCGCGCGCAGCAACCTGTCTGCAGGCCCGCACGGGATCATCCCGTGGCGGCCCAGCATGCCCTTGGCCTACCATGACCGCGTGCGCCGTTTGGGGCACGACGGAGCCCCCGGCCATGCCCGCTCTTCCCGATCGAACGACCACCGGCCCGGCCGCCACTGCCGCGCCTGTGTAGCGCTGCGCTGCTTTCGCGTGTCCAACGCCATCAAGATCTTCCAGGGCCGCTTCGGCCGTGTCGCGCTGCTCGACATGAGCGCGCCGCTGGTGGGACACGCGCACCATCATTGCCACATTCTGTTGAAGGCGGGCGGCGCCGACAGCGCCTTCAGCGTGCGCGGCGAGACCGCGCCGCTCACCGACGACAGCGCCGTGCTCGTCAACGCCTGGGAGCACCATGCCTACACCCACCCGGTGGCGCCGGGTGAACGCACGCTGATCCTGGCGCTGTACATCGAACCGAACTGGCTCGCCGAAATCCAGCGCTCGCTGGCGATGTCGGGCCACCCGCGCTTCTTTCCGCAGCACTGCGTGCGGGTGACGGCGGCCACGCGCAAGATCACCGAGGAGTTCGTGCTCGAGCTGTGGTGGGCCGACGAGGTATCGCCAGGCCGCCTGGAGCATTTGCTGTTCAACCTGATCATCTCGGTGGTCGACGGCTATTCGGGCTGGCGCGACCTGGTGAGCCTGCTGCGCAGCAAGCCCCCGGTGGCCACCGACCCGCGCATCCGCCAGGCGATCGCGCTGATGCGCCAGGACGTGGGCCGCGAACTCGACATGGATGCGTTGGCAGCACAGGCCGGCCTGTCGCGCGCGCACTTCTTTGCGCTGTTCCAGCGCGACACCCACGTCACGCCGCTCGTCTACGCCAACGTGCTGCG
>CADEEN010000637.1 GCA_902826345.1 uncultured Burkholderiales bacterium
TTCGCGCTCGACGCCAGGCGCGTCGGGGAATTCGTAGCGGTACTTCTCCTTGCGTGTGGCGAAAGCGAGCACCACGACGCCATGGAAATCGGAGAGCTGCACGATGATGTTGTTCGTCGTTCCGTCGCCGCCCTTAGTGAAGGCCATCGGGCGGATGCCGCCGTCGAGTTCCATCTCCCAGGAGACTTCATCGCGCGTCGCGTCGATGACGCTGATCGTCTTGGAGGCGATGGAGCCTGCGAACAGGTGCGAACCGTCGGGTGTGAGATAAACATTGTGAATCGCGCCTTTGACGGCGATGCTCTTCACATTGGTCAACGTCGCGGCATCGATCACGTCGACCGCGCCCGGCTCTTGGCGAATACCGACGTAGACCTTGGAGTTGTCCTTGGCCACATCCACGTTGTTCGGGTGACCACTCAACGGAATCTGCTTGAACACTTTGAGGGTTTTCGGGTCCACCACGTCCAGCGTGCTCTCGGCTTCGTTGGTGATGTAGATGCGCTTGCCGTCGGGCGCGATGGCCACGCCATGCGGCGCTTCGATGCCACGGATCATGCCGACCACGTTGTTGGTCGCGGGATCGATGACATGGATGTCGTCGCCGGCGGAGTTCGACTGAAACACTCGCAGCGAGCCGCTGCCGGGAAGGGCAGCGAGGGCGCCTTCGACGCGTCCGTTTACCCATGCGGCGAGGGTCTGCCATTCCGGATTGCCGGTGGAGTCCCAGTGCTTGCCGCCGCCGTGGAAGGCGTCGCCGCCAGCCTCTTCCGCCAAGGGATGCAGCAGAAACTTGCTGCTCATCGGCTTACCAGGCGTGACAAAGAGGCTCCACATTTCGAAGTTCTTGCGCGATTGCGCATCGTCCCAGGTCTTGGCTCCTGGCGAGAGCTTCTCGAGCATCGGGCTACGCTCGGTGTGGCAGGCGACGCAGCGTGCGTGTCCTACGCGCTTCTGCAAGAAGATGGGCTGCACTTCCTGTTTAAAGAACAGGTAGTCGAGCTTGGGTGCGGCATCTTGCGCAGACAGGGCGATGCTCGCGAGCAGGAAGAGACTTGCACATCTGAGGGCAGTGGACACGGCGGTGACTCCTTGGCGTCGATATTGTACCCCTTCAAGCGCCATGGGCCAAGCGCCGCCAGTAGTATGGAGTGATGTCCGGCACTCAAGATTTAACACCGTCTTTTACCGGAATCGTCGAACTGCTCGATGGATTCAAGGCCTCGAAAGCCATGTTCACGGCGGTCTCGCTGGGCATATTCGACCGGCTGCACCGCGCTCCGGCCACTTGCAGCGAACTGGCTGCCGACTTGAATTGCGCCGAGCACGCCCTAGAGCGGCTGCTGGGGTTTTGCGCGGCCAAGGAGCTAATTGTCCAGGACGACGAGGGGCTTTGGCGCAACACACCGGCCTCCGAGCGCTACCTGCGCATCGAGAGTCCCGATACGCTGGCCGGCTATGTCTTGTGCGCCGACCGCATGCAGTTCCGGCTGTGGGCGCATTTGGAAGATGCCGTTCGCGAGGGGTCGAATCGCTGGGAGCAGGAATTCGGCCGCAAGGAGGGAGTCTTCGACCATTTCTTCAAGACGAAGGAGGACAAAGAGATCTTCTTGCGCGGCATGAACGGTTTCGGCC
>CADEEN010000638.1 GCA_902826345.1 uncultured Burkholderiales bacterium
GGGGAGTGTCTTCCCGGGGGTCACGGTGGTCCCTGTGGCCGCTGAGCGCGTGCACCGCCTGGTGCAGGCTGCCGCCGAGCGCGACGTTCGTCTCCTGCGTTCCGCGGCAGATCGCGAAGAACGGAATGCCGCGGTCGATCGCCTTGGGAATGAGCGGCAGCGTCCAGGCATCGCGGTCGGGGTCGAGCGGCAGCGACGGGTCGAGCACGTCTTCGCTGAAGTGGCTCGGGTGCACGTTCGACGGCGAGCCGGTGAGCAGCACGCCGTCGGCAAGATCGAGCAGGCTCTCGAGTTCGTCGGCCGACGCGGTGGGCACGATCAGCGGCTGACAATCGGCCAGGCGAACGAAGTCGGTGTACTTCTTGCCGGCGATGTGGAACGGGTGCTTGCCGACGACGCGGTTGCAACCCGGGATGAGGACGATCGGTTTGGGCTTCATGATGGTCAGAGCAGATCCTTCAAGCGAGCGTACGCCATGCCGAGCACGAGGGCCGGCGTGCGCAAGGCCGCGCCGCCGGGGAAGGGCAGGTGCGTGAGGCGCGCGAAGACGTCGAACCGCGAGGCGTCGCCGACGATCGCCTCGGCCACGAGCTTGCCGGCCAGGCCCGTCAGCGCCAGGCCGTGGCCGGAAAATCCTTGCAAGTAATAGACCCGATCGCCGAACGCGGGCAGGCGGCCGAAATCCGGCGCGCGGTTCATCGAGATGTCGACGAAGCCGCCCCAGGCGTATTGCGCGCCGACGTTGCGTAGCTGCGGGAAGGTGCGCTGCATGCGCTCGGCCATCGACGCGGCCAGGTCCATCGGCGTGCGCGTGCTGTAGCTGACGCGCCCGCCGTAGAGCAGGCGGTGGTCGGGCGTGGTACGGAAGTAGTCGAGCACGAAATTGTTGTCGCAGACCGCGGCGCCGCAGGGAATCAGCGATGCGGCGAGCGCGGGCGCAAGCGGGTCGGAGCAGACGATGTAGGTGCCGACGGGCATGATGCGTGACGACAGCGTCGGCGCCAGCGAGGGCGACAACGCCTGCAGATAGACGTTGCCGGCCAGTAGCACGTGGCGCGAACGCACCGTCGCGCCGGTCGTGGTCGTCAGTCGGACACCGGCTGCATCCTCGTGCAGCGATATCACCGCGCTGCCTTCGTGCAGCGAGACGCCGAGCGCCGCCGCCGCTGCGGCCAGGCCGAGCGTGTACTTCAGCGGATGCAGATGGCCCGAGCGCGGGTCGTGCGCGGCGGCAACGTAGCGCGGGCTGTCGATCCATCGCGGCAGGTCCTTTGCCTCAACCCATGCCAGCCTGTGGTCGTACCTTGCAGCCAGCAGGTCGACCTCGTCGCGCAACGCGCGCGCCTTTCGCGGATTCACCGCCACGCCGAGATAGCCGTCACACCAATCGCAGTCGATCGCGAAACGCGCGATGCGCTCGCGCATCAGCTCGATCGCTTCGAGCGACATCGCGAACACCCGGCGCGCGGCGTCGCGGCCGAGCTGGTCCTCGATCGTCGTCATGTCACAGGCCAGACCGTAGATCGCCTGGCCGCCGTTGCGGCCGGAGGCGCCGTGGCCGATGCGCTCGGCTTCGAGCAGCGTCACCGTGAAGCCGCGATCGCGCAGCTCGATCGCC
>CADEEN010000639.1 GCA_902826345.1 uncultured Burkholderiales bacterium
TGGCCAGGCGTTGCGCGGTCTCGACGAACTGCGACATGCGGGCTGCCGCCTTGCCGCTGGCCACGGCCTCGCGCGCACGCTCGATGCCTTCGGCCATGGTGGGCGCGACGTCGGCGGCGTACAGCGCCACGCCGGCGTTGAGCAGCACGATGTCGCGTGCCGGGCCGGGCTCGTTGTCCAGCACCGAGCGCACCAGCGCCAGCGACTGCGCCGGCGTCTCCACCTTGAACGTGCGGTTGGACGCCATCGTCAGGCCGAAATCCTCGGGATGGATCTCGTACTCGCGGATCGCGCCGTCCTTGAACTCGCCGACCATCGTCGCCGCGCCGAGCGAGACCTCGTCCATGCCGTCGCGGCCGTACACCACCACCGCGTGCTCGGCGCCCAGGCGTTGCAGCGCGCGCACCTGGATGCCGACCAGGTCGGGATGGAACACGCCCATGAGGACGTTGGGCGCCGACGCCGGATTGGTGAGCGGGCCCAGGATGTTGAAGATGGTCTTGATGCCGAGCTCGCGGCGCACAGGTGCCACGTTCTTCATGGCGGGATGGTGGTTGGGTGCGAACATGAAGCCCACGCCGACCTGCTCGATGCAGCGAGCGATGGCATCGGGCGGCAGGTTGATGTTCACGCCCAGGCTCTCCAGCACGTCGGCACTGCCGCTCTTGCTGGACACGCTGCGCCCGCCGTGCTTGCTCACGCGTGCGCCGGCCGCGGCGGCCACAAACATGGAACAGGTGGAGATGTTGAAGGTGTGCGAGCCGTCACCACCGGTGCCCACGATGTCGACCAGATGCGTCTTGTCGGCCACATGCACCTTGGTCGAGAACTCGCGCATCACCTGCGCGGCCGCGGTGATTTCACCGATGGTTTCCTTCTTCACGCGCAGGCCGGTGATGAAGGCCGCCATCATGACGGGCGACATCTCGCCGCTCATGATCAGGCGCATGAGGTGCAGCATCTCGTCGTGAAAGATCTCGCGGTGCTCGATGGTGCGCTGCAAAGCTTCCTGCGGCGTGATCTTGTGGACGTGGGCTTGCGTGTGAGGCATGGGTGTCTCCGTGTCGTGCATCGTGTATCAGGGCTGGGCGGGATTTTCGGTCATGGCCAGCTTCACGCCGAAGCCAACGAAGAGCACGCCCGCGGCGCGGTCGAGCCAGCGCATGCCGCGCTGCACCGCGTCCACGCGGCGCGCGAACCAGGCCGCGAGCCATGCGTAGCCGAAGTTGATGGGCAGCGAGTTGAGGTTGAAGATCAGTCCCAGCAGCAGGAACGCCAGTGCCTTGTGGGTCGCATCGGGCGCGATGAACTGCGGCACGAAAGCCAGGAAGAACAGCGCCACCTTGGGATTGAGCACATTGGTGAGAAAGCCCCGGCGGAAGATGCGACCCAGGTCCACCTCGGCAACCGCCCCCTCAGCCGGCACCACCAGAGGCTGGCCTCTGGAGAACAGCATGCGCACGCCCATCCACAGCAGGTAGGCCGCGCCGATCCATTTGAGCACGGTGAACGCGGTGGCCGACGTGGCCAGCAGCGCACTGACGCCGATGGCGGCCGCGAACACGTGCACGAAGCAACCGCTGACGATGCCCAGCGCGGCCACGATGCCGGCGCGCG
>CADEEN010000640.1 GCA_902826345.1 uncultured Burkholderiales bacterium
CTGACAGGGAGCGCCAATCGCATGACGACGATCACGCGCGTGAAGCTCTCGACGCTGATGTTCCTGCAGTACTTCGTGTGGGGCGCCTGGTACGTGACGATGGGCACCTGGCTGGCCGAGACGCTGAAGTTCTCGGGCGGCCAGATCGGCCTGGCCTACGGCACGACGGCGCTGGCGGCGATGATCTCGCCGTTCTTCGTCGGCATGATCGCCGACCGGTTCTTCGCCACCGAGCGGCTGCTCGCCGGGCTGCACCTCGTGGGCGCGGTGGCGCTGTTCGTCGCCTCCACCCAGACCTCGTTCGGTGCCCTTTACGGCGTGCTGCTGGTCTACACGCTGTGCTTCATGCCGACCCTGGCGCTGTCGAACTCGCTGTCGTTCCACCACATGACCGATCCCGGCCGCGAGTTCCCCGGCGTGCGCGTACTCGGCACGATCGGTTGGATCATCGCCGGCCTCACCATCGGGTTCCTGGGGCTCGAGGCCACGGCGGTGCCGATGCGGATGGCGGCCGCGGCCTCGGTGCTCCTCGGGCTGTTCTCGCTCGCGCTCCCGCACACCCCGCCCAAGCGTCTCGGCCACCGGCCGACGTGGCGCGACGTGCTGGGACTCGACGCTTTGAAGCTGATGCAGGACCGGTCGTTCGCCGTCTTCGTCCTCGGCTCGTTCCTGGTCTGCATCCCGCTGCAGTTCTACTACGCCTTCACCAACCCGTTCCTCAACGAGATCGGCGTGGTGAACGCCGCCGGCAAGATGACGCTCGGCCAGATGTCGGAGATCGGCTTCATGCTGGTGATGCCGTGGTTCTTCCGCCGGCTCGGCGTGAAGTACATGCTGCTGGTCGGCATGGCGGCGTGGACCGCGCGCTACGTGCTGTTCGCCCTCGGCGACAACGGCGCGCTGGTGTGGATGCTCTACGGCGGCATCCTGCTGCACGGCATCTGCTACGACTTCTTCTTCGTCACCGGCCAGATCTACGTCGACACCAAGGCCCCCGACGACCTGCGCGCCGCCGCCCAGGGCTTCATCGCCTTCGTCACGCTCGGCGTCGGTATGTTCATCGGGTCGTGGCTGTCGGGGCTGGTCGTCGACGCCTATGCCGTGGCCGGTGCCGGCCCGGCTCAACACGCGTGGCGCAGCATCTGGCTGGTGCCGGCGGCGGGTGCCGCCGGCGTCCTGATGCTGTTCGGGGTGTTCTTCCGTGCGGGTGGCGCCGAGGCCGGACGGACTCGTGGGCGGGTGAGCGTGTGAAGGGCCTGGGCGCCCTTGAGGGGAGGCAGTGAGGACCAGGACGAAGTACGGAGTCCGGCTCGGCGTACTGGTGGTGATCGGCTGGCTCGCAGCCGCGTCCGTCCATGCGCAGGTGACGACGGCCGACGTGGTCGGACGGGTCACCGACACGAGCGGCGGCGCGTTGCCGGGCGCGACGGTGACGCTGGAAAATCCGGCCACCGGCGACACGCGCACGCTGACGACCAGTGAGACCGGCGACTACACGTTCGGCCTGGTGCCGATCGGCCGTTACACGGTGAAGGTCGAGCTGGCCGGTTTCGGCACCTTCGCCAGCACCATCCAGGTGTCGGCCGGCGACCGCACCCGTGTCAACGCGCAGCTC
>CADEEN010000641.1 GCA_902826345.1 uncultured Burkholderiales bacterium
CGGCGGGGCGAATGGCTGCGGCACATCGTGATCGACGAGGTGCAGGACTTCGCTCCGATCGAAGTGCGTGTCCTTCTCGATCGCATGCAGCCCGATGCCAGCATCACGCTGGCCGGCGATACCCAGCAGCAGCTGGTCGCGAACTCGGGTTTCGATTCGTGGACGCGGTTCTTCGACGAGCTCGGTGTCTCCGGCGTCGAGGTCGAGACGCTTCGCATCAGCTATCGCTCGTCTGCCCCGATCATGCAGTTCGCCGTATCGCTGCTCGGCCATCTGCAGGAGGACGAGGAGGTTCGTGCGACCCGTGACGGGCCGCCCGTCGAGCTCTTCCGGATGACCGATCGGGGGGGCTGCGTGGCGCTCCTGTCGGACGTCTTGCGGGAATTGATGGCGAACGAGCCGCTGGCCTCGGTCGCGATCCTGACGCCGAGCCCCGTCGCCAGCGACGTCTACTACGAGGGACTCCTGCGAGCCGATCTGCCGCGGTTGCGGCGGATCCGCGACGGCGAGTTTCCCTTCAAGCCCGGCATCGAGGTCACGGAAGTGGCCCAGGTCAAGGGCCTCGAGTTCGACTACGTGGTGGTGCTCGACCCCACCCGCCAGAACTATCCCGTCACCACGCCCTCGCGGCACCTCTTGCACATCGCGGCCACGCGCGCGGCGTTCCAGCTGTGGCTGATCTGTGCGGGTGAGCGCAGCCCGCTGTTGCCGCCCGAGCTCGTCAATCAGCTCGGGTAAGCGCTTGAGCCAGTCGACGAAGTTGGGAGGGGTTGGCGGCCGGGAACAGTCCTCAAGAACCAAATCCGAACAACGTCAATTGAACTCGGGTCCTACTCGCGCCGCAGACGAGCCACAGGTGCGTCAGATCGATAGTGGTGGATAAGGGAGCTGCGCGAAGGTGAGAGGAAGAACAGATATCCGTCGACGAGCCGGCGATCACAGCGGTCGTTCCATGCGCGTTACGAAGTTCGGTTGACAGCACGTCGAACGGCGTCGTGCCATCTCGGCAATAACCAAGCATCGCAGCACTCGGCATATGGGCTGCATACTCGCTCGAGAAGAATCGCTCGATCCCTTCGATCCTGTAGAGCCGCAGAAATTTCGCGCCGTCGACAATTTTGCACTCCACAAACCATGCCCAATCGCTAGCGCACTGAACTCGTCGGTACGGGATGGGGCGGAAGTGGAGGTCCGGTTGCTTCTCGATGCGACCATCCGAAGTCCGAACCTTAGAGCTACGGGTCACGGTGTCAAAAGACTCCAGCCAGTGAGCGCTGCGCTTTCCGCGCACGCGCCTATTCAGTAACCGCTCCAAACCTTCAGTGATCGTTTCCTCGTCCGCGGTCTCAACAAGACCTAATTGAGTGCGAGATAGTTCGTCCCAAGCCCATCGGAGTGATGTAAGGACGGCCTGCTTATGAGACTCCGTCAGGTCCGGCTCGACCTGTGCGGAAATGGGAGATGCGAGAGCCGTACGTTTACGTAAGCCAACCATCATTCCACCTTTCGATGAGGTCGTTTGCCAGCAGGCGGGCGCGGGTCTTGGTCCATAAAGGAAAATGTTCGATGATCCCCATGAATAAGAGGGGCGGAGTAGGATGACAGATTAA
>CADEEN010000642.1 GCA_902826345.1 uncultured Burkholderiales bacterium
CAGTTCCGAATACATTTTCTCTGAGGCTTTCTCCCTCACATGGCAGGTGTTCAGCACCACCATATCCGCGCCATCCGGCGCATCGGTTGCCTCATAGCCAAGCGGCGCCAATAAATCCGCCATCCGCCCAGAATCATAGACGTTCATCTGGCAGCCATAGGTTTTGATAAATAACTTCTTTTTTGCAGACAAAGCTTCCCCCATTTCAAAATTCCATGCTTATATAATAGGTTAAGGGGAAAACTGCAATTAGCTTTTTTTAGCATCCTTAATCGGCACGGCATACAGCTCCAGCCTATGCCCTACCAGCTTATAGCCCAGTTCCTTGGCTATTTTTTCTTTAAGCTGCTCAATTTCTTTGTTGTAGAACTCCACCACTTTGCCAGACTTAATATCAATCAAATGGTCATGGTGGTCATCCGGCATTTCCTCGTAACGGGCGCGGCCATCACCAAAATCGTGTTTTTCCACGATACCTGATTCTTCAAACAGGCGCACGGTGCGGTATACGGTAGCAATACTCACCTTGGAGTCCAGCTTGGATGCCCTGCGGTATACTTCCTCCACATCCGGATGGTCTGACGATTCTGCAATTACCCGCGCAATAACACGGCGCTGGTCTGTCATTTTAATACCCTTCTGGGTGCAGAGCTCTTCAATTTTTGATACCATACAACTTTCCCTATCATTTAAGGCAACCAAAGTAATGCAAAATACCCTGTTAAGACAATAAATTTCTTGCTAATGTTTTCATACGGATGCAACAATGCCCTCCATGCAGGCTGTTACCATAGACATTACCCAGGATATTTGCCCCATGACCTTCGTCAAAGCACGCAGGTTGATTGACTCCATGCGCGCAGGCGAACAGGGTATATTGCGTATTTCTAGCGGTGAACCTTTGGAAAACCTGCCCCGTTCTATTGAGGAACTTGGGCATAAAGTGCTAGGCATTGCGCCGGATGGGCAGTATTATCTGTTAACGTTCATCAAGGCGTGAGTGTTTAGCATGACAGGAAAATTTATTACCTTTGAAGGCGGCGAGGGCGGCGGGAAATCCACGCAAAGCACATTACTTGCGGATGCCTTAGCCAGCCAGGACATCCCCAGCATCCAAACCCGTGAACCTGGCGGCACAGAAGGTGCGGAAGCTATACGCAACCTGCTGGTAACGGGCGATACCAACCGCTGGGACTCCATGACTGAATTATTGCTGCATTTTGCTGCGCGCCGTGACCATGTAGAGAAAAAAGTACGGCCAGCGCTTACTGAAGGCAAATGGGTGATTTGCGACCGCTTTATGGATTCCACCTTTGCCTATCAAGGTTATGGCCATGGGTCGGGCGCAGTGTTTGTGGAAACCATGCACCGCCTCACCATCGGCAACCTTATGCCCGATTTAACCTTTATCCTGGATATTCCGCCGGATACTGGCATTAAACGTACCGATACCCGCAAAGGTGATGAAAACCGCTATGAGCGGATGGCATCTACTTTTCACGAACGTGTCCGTCTTGGCTTCCTTGCCGTTGCAGCAAAATATCCTGAGCGTTGCGTGGTGATTGATGCAACGCAATCGATTGAACATATCCATCATAGG
>CADEEN010000643.1 GCA_902826345.1 uncultured Burkholderiales bacterium
GCGTCGGCAGGGGCACGGGGCCCTTGACGATGGCGCCGGTGCGCTTGGCGGTGTCGACGATCTCGATCGCCGATTGGTCGATCAACTTGTAGTCGAACGCCTTGAGCCGAATGCGGATTTTCTGTTTGGTGGCCATGACCGCATCACTCCATGATCTTCGCAACGACGCCGGCGCCGACGGTCCTGCCGCCTTCGCGGATGGCGAAGCGCAGGCCCTCTTCCATCGCGATCGGCGCGATCAGCTTGACGGTGATGCTGACGTTGTCGCCGGGCATGACCATCTCCTTGTCCTTCGGCAGCTCAACTGCGCCGGTCACGTCCGTCGTGCGGAAGTAGAACTGCGGCCGGTAGTTGTTGAAGAACGGGGTGTGGCGCCCGCCTTCTTCCTTGCTCAGCACGTAGATCTCGGCCGTGAAGTGGGTGTGCGGCTTGACGCTGCCGGGCTTGCACAGCACCTGGCCGCGCTGCACGTCTTCGCGCTTGGTGCCTCGCAGCAGGATGCCGACGTTGTCGCCGGCCTGGCCCTGGTCGAGCAGCTTCCTGAACATCTCGACGCCGGTGCAGGTGGTCTTTTGCGTGGCGGCGATGCCGACGATCTCGATTTCTTCGCCGACTTTGACGATGCCTCGCTCGACCCGGCCGGTGACGACGGTGCCGCGCCCGCTGATGCTGAAGACGTCTTCGACGGGCATCAGGAAGGCGCCGTCGATGGCTCTTTCCGGAGTCGGGATGTAGCTGTCGAGGGCTTCGGCGAGCTTGAAGATGGCTTGTTCGCCGAGTTCGCCCTTGTCGCCTTCCATGGCCAGCTTGGCGCTGCCTTTGACGATGGGGGTCTTGTCGCCGGGGAATTCGTACTTGTCCAGAAGCTCGCGCACTTCCATCTCGACGAGCTCGAGCAGTTCGGCGTCGTCGACCATGTCGCACTTGTTCATGAAGACGATGATGTACGGGACGCCGACCTGGCGGGCCAAGAGGATGTGCTCGCGGGTTTGCGGCATGGGGCCGTCGGCAGCGGACACGACGAGGATGGCGCCGTCCATCTGCGCAGCACCGGTGATCATGTTCTTGACGTAGTCGGCGTGGCCGGGGCAGTCGACGTGCGCGTAGTGGCGGTTGGCAGTTTCGTATTCGACGTGGGCGGTGTTGATGGTGATGCCGCGCGCCTTTTCCTCCGGCGCCGCGTCGATCTGGTCATACGCCTTGGCTTCGCCGCCGAACTTGGCCGCCAGCACCGAGGTGATGGCCGCCGTCAGCGTGGTCTTGCCATGGTCCACATGGCCAATGGTCCCCACGTTGACGTGGGGCTTGGTGCGTTCGAATTTGCCTTTTGCCATTTCAATCTCCAACAGGAAAGCGGGTTTGCTGCGCAAACCCCGTCAGGTTGCTCTGGTGCCCATGGCGCGGATCGAACGCGCGACCTCTCCCTTACCAAGGGAGTGCTCTACCACTGAGCCACATGGGCATCGACACGGGGCTGGGCACTCACGCACTGTTTTCATCGGGTACCCAAGCCCGTAGCGACGGACTCGTTTTTCTTGGAGCGGGAGACGGGAATCGAACCCGCGTCATTAGCTTGGAAGGCTAGGGTTCT
>CADEEN010000644.1 GCA_902826345.1 uncultured Burkholderiales bacterium
GTGCTGGCGTCGCTGACGCTGGTTGGCGTGCTGGCGATGCACTACATGCAGGCCTACGGCGTCGTCATCGACCCGTCGATGATTCGCAATGCGCTGCACAGCGACGTGGCGGAGACGCGCGAGCTGCTGTCGTGGCGCCTGGCGCTCGACCTGCTGCTCTATGCCGTGTTGCCGATCGCGCTGCTGCCGCCGGCGCGCATCGTCGGCGGCACGTGGCGGCGCCGCCTGCGCGAGCGCGCGATGCTGCTCGCCGGCGCGGCGCTGCTGCTGATGGGTGCGCTGCTGTGGCAGTTCCAACCGCTGGCGGCGATGGCGCGCAACCACAAGGAGATGCGCTACCTCGTCACGCCGCTGAACACGCTGTGGTCGCTCGGCGCCGTGCTCGCAGCCGAGACACGCGGCGCTGCGCAGCCGCGTCAACCGATCGGCCTGGACGCGGCGCCCGGCGCGGGCTGGGCCGGCCGTGACAAACCGCGGATCGTCGTGCTGGTGGTCGGCGAGACCGCACGCGCCGCCAATTGGGGGCTGTCGGGCTATGCGCGCCAAACCACGCCGCAACTGGCGCAGCTCCCGGTGCTGAACTTCAGCGACGTCAGCGCGTGCGGCACCAGCACGGAGGTTTCGCTGCCGTGCATGTTCGCGCCGGTGGGCCGGCGCGCCTACGACGAAGCGCGCATCCGCGGCAGCGAATCGCTGCTGCACGTGGTCGCGCGCGCGGGGGTGGCGGTGCAGTGGCGCGACAACCAGAGCGGCTGCAAGGGCGTCTGCAGCGGACTGCCGCACGACACGGTCAGCGCCGCCAACGCGCCCGGCTTGTGTGCGGACGGCCGTTGTCTCGACGAAGGCTTGCTGCGCGGCCTCGACGAGCGTCTGCAGGCGCTCGACGGCGCGAATCCGCGCACGACGCAGTTGCTGGTGCTGCACATGCTCGGCAACCACGGGCCGTCGTACTGGCGGCGCTACCCGGCAGCGTTCGAGCGCTTCACGCCGGCGTGCCGCAACGACGACCTCGGCCGATGTTCGCAAGAGGAAATCGTCAACGCCTACGACAACGCGCTGCTCTACACCGACCATGTGCTGGCCACGCTGATCGGCCGCCTGGCCGCGCGCGCCGACAGCGTGGACAGCGCGATGCTCTTCGTCTCCGACCACGGCGAGTCGCTCGGCGAGAAGGGCCTGTTCCTGCACGGTATGCCGTACGCGATGGCGCCGCGCGAGCAAACCCAGGTGCCGATGGTGTTCTGGCGCAGCGACGGCCTGGCGGGCAGCGTCGGCATCGACACGCGCTGCCTGGCCGAGCGCGCCACGGCGCCGCTGACGCACGAACACCTGTTCCACACGCTGCTGACGCTGCTCGACGTGCAGACCTCGCTCTATGCCGCCGCGTTCGACATCACGCACGGCTGCCGCTCCGCGCACTGAAGCACATCGAGGTGAACGACCTTTCTCTCGATGCCGCGCCACGGCGCGATCTGATCGCCACGCTCGGCCTGCTCGTGCTGTTGCTGTGGTGCGAGGCCAGCGGCCTGGACATGGCGCTTGCCCGCCACTACGGCGACGCCGGCGGCTTCTCCTTCCGCGGCCACTGTG
>CADEEN010000645.1 GCA_902826345.1 uncultured Burkholderiales bacterium
GTAGCGGGGTCTGCACTGTCCAGATGGGTGGCATCAAACATGGCAAGTACGATATCTGCCTGTTCTGCCCGTAACTTTGCCCGGCGGATGCCTTCTTCCTCGATGGCTTCCGCGGCTTCCCTAAGCCCTGCGGTATCAGCCAGGATTACCGGATAACCTGCGATATTAAGGTGTGCCTCCAATACATCACGGGTGGTGCCTGCAATGCTTGACACAATCGCCACATCACGGCGGGCGAGGTAATTGAGCAAGCTGGACTTGCCCACATTCGGTGCGCCGATAATGGTAACATATAAGCCATTTCTCAGCTTTTCACCGCGTTTGTTGTCGTTCAGGTGCTTGGTGATGGCGGATTGCAGGGTATGGAGTTTTGTTGTCAAGGAATCCACCACATTGGCAGGGATATCCTCATCGGGGAAGTCGATATAGGCTTCTACAAAGGCAAGTATCTCAATAATATGGCTGCGCCAGCCGTCATAAAGCTGATGCAGTTCGCCGCTCATTTGGCGGAGGGCCAAGCGTTGCTGCGCTTTGGTTTCCGCGTCTATCAAATCAGCCAGGCCTTCGGCTTCGGTTAAATCCATTTTGCCATTGTGGAAGGCGCGGCGAGAGAATTCCCCAGGTTCTGCTAAACGGAAATCTGGCAGGCTTCCCAGTACTTCAAGGGTTTCTGCCAATACGGCCCTGCTCCCGTGCAGATGGAATTCCACGGTATCTTCGCCGGTAAAACTATGTGGTGCTGGGAAATAGGTAACCAGGGCAGAATCTATCATTTCTTTGGACACAGGGTGGCGGAGCCTAGCCAAGGAAAAGATGCGCGGCTTTGGCTTCAGCCCTGGACAAAGGGCAATTAACGCGCGTAAGGCAAATGCCCCGGAAACCCTTACTACGGCAACCCCGGCTTTTCCTGGAGCAGTGGCAGGTGCAAATATAGTGTTCATGTCACAGAAATCCTATTCATATATAAGAAAACTATCTAAAGTGAGTTTTAGGAATTTGCAAATACTTATGAAAGCTGTATATAGGAACAATGTTAAACTATGGCCATTTACGGTAAAACCAGTGAAAGATACTCACATGTCTGAATCATTCCTGCAAAAAACCCACGAAATTATAGACGCTTTACAGCATTATAAGGCAAAAACACCTGCTAATGTGGGTGGTGTTGATGTAAAAACCTATATCAGCCAGTTTTATGCGTTTGTACCTGCGGAAGAGCTGGAAGGGTTAGATAACGAGACGCTCTATGCCATTGCATCCGGAAGCCTTGCATTTTTGCAGCAGCGCAAACAGGAAGAAATCAAGGTGCGCGTGTACAACACCTCTAAAGAGGCGAATGGCTGGAAAGGCGAACATACCATTGTGGAAATCATCAACGATGATATGCCGTTCCTGGTGGATTCCGTAACGGAAGAGTTGAACCGCCGTGGCCAGAAGATTTTAAGTATTATCCACCCGGTGGTTTCAGTAAAACGCGATAAAAATGGGAATTTAGAAGAAATCCTACCGCCGTATTCAGTAGGAAATGGAGCATTCAAGGAATCTATCATGCAATTCCAGGTGTCACATATTGTTGATGAGGTGGGACT
>CADEEN010000646.1 GCA_902826345.1 uncultured Burkholderiales bacterium
TGAGCAAGCATTCACTTGATAGTAAGCAAGCGCTCGCGTTCTGCAACGGCCTTGTCCCGCTTGGCTTTGACGGCTGCTTTGTCGGTGCTGCGCGCCAGTTCGGCGTCCAGTCGGCGAATCGTGTTGTCGTACAGCCGGATCAGCCCGGCCACCTGACTGACCGCCTGCGCGCGCTTGAGCTTGGCGTTGGCATGCGCCGGATCGCGTTCGAGCACGCGGTCGAACGCGCCGACCGCCTCGTCGGGTTTCTGCTGGGCCATCAGTGAGAGGCCGCGCCGGTATTCCTGCGCGATCACCACCTCGGCCGATCGCGCATCGGCCGGACGAGCGGGGGCCACTGGTGCCGACGCGGCCGAGGCCGCCGCAGGCGCAGACGGCGCAGCAGCCGGTGCCGGCGCCGGTGCCGGAGAAGGTACAGGCGCGGCAGGAGCGGCTGCGGCGGGCGCGCGGCCGGGAATCTTGATGGTCTGGCCGCCTTGCAGCTGGCGCGGCACCTTGATGTCGTTGTAGCGCGCCAGCGCATAGAACAGATGGACGTCGTTGAGGAAGCGTCCGGCGATGCGCGACAGGCTCTGGCCCGGCTCGACGCGGTAGGTGAAGTACTCGCGCCCCAGCAGCACCTGCGGGTCGACCTCGATCTGCTTTTGCAGGCTCTGCGCCAGCCGGTTGGCCGGGTCGGACTGCAAGGCGCGCTGGATCTCGGCCAGGGCCTGCTCCTCGTTGCCGAGCTCCAGCATTTCGGCTGCCGACAGCGCCAGCTTCTGCGCCTGCTGCGCGGCAGCAGCCGACGCCGGGGCCGGCGGCTCGGGCGGCGGCGGCGGTGGCGGCGGCGTTGGCTCCGGTGGGGGCGGCGGCGGTGCCAGCGGCTTTGGCGGCGGCGGTGCCGCGTCGGCCGCGGGCGGCGGCGTGGTGCAAGCTCCCAGCCACGCGGCGATGGCGACCGCCGCACACAACACGGCCAGCCGCGGGGTTCTCGTCGGTCGATTCATGCTTGCCGCCTGTTGAAGCAGGCGTTTTCGGGTTACGGCGACCCAGCAGATGCTGGAAACGGACCGCCGGCAAGCATTATCGGCGAGGCAGGCCCCTCACGGGGGGCCGCCGCCGTGGCTCAGGTCCGCTTCAGGGGGCAGGTGCTGAAGCCGAGCACGGTGTACAGCGGGCAGAAGCCCAGGGCCGCGGTGGCCAGCGGCACGATGCCGACCCACCCCCAGGCGCCGATCGTGCCCGTGGCCGCCAGGCCGATGAGCACCAGTCCCAGAACCACTCGCAGGATGCGGTCGATGCCGCCGACGTTCGATTTCATGGCTGTCCTTTGCTAGGGATGACGCGGCAACGGTGCCGACGAAGGCCAGTGTCGGCGCGCGCGACCGGCCCGGTCTGTGACCTGGGTTACACAGGCCGCAACGGGTCTGCCGACAGCGCGCGCAGCGCCGCTGCATCGACGACGCTGATTCGCTCGCGCGACAACTGCACCCAGCCCGAGCGCTCGAAGCGGCGGAGCAGGCGCGTCACGATTTCCCGCACCGTGCCCAGCTCGTCGGCCAGCGCCTGGTGGGTGGCATGCACCACCGCGCCATGACCGAG
>CADEEN010000647.1 GCA_902826345.1 uncultured Burkholderiales bacterium
CCGTCATCATCGGCGGCAGCTTCGGCGCCGGCAACTACGGCATGTGCGGCCGCGCGTTCTCGCCGCGCTTCCTCTGGATGTGGCCCAACGCGCGCATCAGCGTCATGGGCGGCGAGCAGGCGGCGAGCGTGCTGGCCACCGTCAAGCGCGACGGCATCGAAGGCAAGGGCGGCCAGTGGAGCGCGGACGAAGAGGCGAAGTTCAAGCAGCCGATCTTGGACCAGTTCGCCCACCAGGCGCACCCGTACTTCGCCAGCGCGCGGCTGTGGGACGACGGTGTGATCGACCCGGCCGACACGCGCCGCGTTCTGGCGTTGGCGCTGTCGGCGAGCCTGAACGCGCCGATCCCGGACCTGAAGTTCGGCGTTTTTCGCATGTGATGTCGAACATCGTCATCCGTCCCTTGTCGCCCAGCGATTCGATCGAGTCGCTGACGGCGCTGCTGCACCGCGCCTACGCGCCGCTCGGCGCGATGGGGCTGAACTACACCGCGGTCGATCAGAGCGTGGAAACGACGGCGCGGCGCTTCGGCGGTGGGCAAGGCTTCGTCGCCGAGCAGGCGGGCCGGATCGTCGGCACGGTGGTCGTCAACGGCCCGCTCGACGCCGGCGAGTCTCCCGACGCGCGCGCCTGCGCCTGGTACCTGAGGCGCGACGTCGCGCACCTGCACCAGCTCGGCGTCGATCCGGCCGCGCAGGGGAAAGGCATCGGCCCGGCGTTGATCGCCACCTGCGAGCGCTGGGCCGTGGAGCAGGGCTATCGCGCGATGGCGCTGGACACCGCGATGCCGGCGACGCACCTGCGACAGCGCTACGCCGCGCTCGGCTACGCTGAAGTGGGCGACGTGCAGTGGAGCGGCAAGCGCTACCGCAGCGTGATCATGGTCGAGCCGTTGTCCGGCGCAGCGCTGCACACCGACGATGCCGAGCACCGCTGCGCGCTCGTGCGCGCGCTGTGGGCGCATGTGCAGGCGCGCGATTGGGCGGCGATGCGCGCCGCGTTCGCCGACGACGTGGTGACGCTGTGGCCGGTGACGGGCGAACGCTTCGACGGCGCCGACATGATCGTGCGCGCCAACGCCGAGTACCCGGAAGGCTGGTCGATCGAGGTCAAGGAGGTCGATGCAATGACCGATGGACGCGTGCATTCGGTCGTCGAGGTGCCGCACGGTGAGCAGCGTTTCTTCGCCCACTCGCGCTTCACCTTTGCCGGCACGCAGATCACGCAACTTTGCGAACATTGGGCCCATGCCGAAGCGCCGCCCGCGTGGCGCAAGAACCTCGTCCATGGATAACGCCTACCTCACCCCCGAACACGAACTGCTGCGCGAGCAGATCGCGCGCTTCGTCGCGCGCGAGGTCGAGCCGCACGCCGAGCAGTGGGAGCGCGACGGTTGCGTGCCGCGCGACGTGCTGCGCAGACTAGGCGACGCCGGCCTGCTCGGCCTGATGTACCGCAGCGAGTACGGCGGCGCCGAGGCCGACGCGCTGGCCAACCTCGTTTTCGCCGAAGCGCTGTCGCAGTCCACCTTCGGCGGCTTCATCATCACCGTGCTCGTGCACACCGACATGGCCAGCCCGC
>CADEEN010000648.1 GCA_902826345.1 uncultured Burkholderiales bacterium
AGGCAATCATTGAATGCGACGCCAGCGCCGCCCCGGGCTTCGCGCGCTCGCTCGCGCCGTACTGCAGCGCCTTCCTCGATCGCGACTGCCAGCCGGCGCCGTTCGAAGGGCCATCGCTTCTAGAGTGGCCTCAGAAGCCTCAACGTTGGCCGCTGGCGGGCAACTGAGGGGCGGCGCAAGGGCTGTCTGCCACGGCGCCCGTCAGCAGGCGCTAGCGACGAGCATTGCGAGTTGGCGCTCTAGCCCGCACTTCTCACGGGCGGGCTGACGCGCGTGTCGGGTGACGAGCGAGATGGGCCTCCAGCTACCGTGGTCTTCGGGTCGAGTTCGATCGTCGCCGCCAGTCAAGCGGTGTGGTCAGGTCATAGCGGATCCCCTTGCTGTTGACGTTCGGGCTTGGAGAGCGGCAACGCCGCGTCCGCTCATAGTCGGCGCGCAGCCAGCTTGAAGTCCTCTTGCTCCGGACAGGCCGTCGCGAACGCGAGCTTGACGCGCCGGACGCTGATCGTGACGAGCGCGCCGATCTTCAGGAGCTTTAGCCGGATGGTGCCGCAGGTGGCCGTGGCGAGCTTGGTGCCGGCAAGTCCGATGCGGCGCACCGCGCACATCAGCACGTAGGCGAACGAGGCGAGCCACAGGCGCAGCTGGTTCGCCCGCATGGTCGGCGCCGGGGTGCGGTCGGCGAACAGGTCGCCCTGGCATTCCTTGAGCCGGTTCTCCATCTCGCCGCGCTGGCAGTACACGTCCTCGTAGAGGAAGCGCGCGGCCCCATGCGCGGCATGGATGTTGGTCACGAGGAAGCGCGGATTGGCACCGGCTTCTTTGCTTGGCGCCCCGCCGCCCGAAGCCAACCCGGGGCGCAGCGTCCATTCCGCCTTGCCGATCACACGGCGTCTCGCGCTCCAGCTCTTGCGCGTGCGATACGCGAAGTCGGCGAACACACGTGCGGGCTGGCCCATCCGCTTTGCACGACGCCGGGCGCGTCGCAGCTCGGGAGCGATCTTGCGGACGAGGCGGCTGTTGCCGGCGAGGCCGAGCACATACTGGATGTCGTTGGCCTCGCACCACGTCATCAGATCATCGCGGCAGAACCCGCTGTCGGCGCGGATCACGATGCTGGTCGTGGGCCACCGCTTACGGATGTGCGCGACGATGCGGGCAATCTCGTGCACTGCCCCGTCGGCCGCGTCGTTGGCTGATGACCTGAGCTTGGCCGCCAGCAGATGCCGGCCGCAGAAGACGTAGAGCGGCAGATAGCAGTAGCAATCGTAGTAGCCGTGGAAGTGCCGGCCCTCCTGCGCGCCGTAGACGGGATCGTCGGTGGCGTCGAGATCGAGCACGATGCGGGACGGCGGCTCGGAATGGGCCTCGATGAAGAGGTCGACGAACAGCTGCTCGATGGCCGCCGGATCGTGGTCCAGTTTGTGGTGCCGGTCGCGGCCGATCTTGCCGGCATGCTCCATGCGGTTCAGCGTCGACTTGCCGGCAAGCCGTCCGCCCGGCTTGTCGAGCACGGCGGCGAGGTCGAGCGCATCGCGCAGCGCATCGTGGTCGATCAGATCCTCGTGCCCAAGC
>CADEEN010000649.1 GCA_902826345.1 uncultured Burkholderiales bacterium
CGGCCGAGCGCGCGCGGCTCGTGCGCGCCGAATGCGCGCTGCTCGGCGGGCTCGGCAGCGTGCTCGGCGTCGCGCTCGGCACGCTGCTCGCCTTCTTCGCGCTGCGCTGGCTGGCCGGTGACCTCGGCGGCGGCTACTTCCCCGGCATCGCGCCGCGACTGCAGTTCTCGTGGCCGGGCGCGCTCGTCTTCGCGCTGCTCGGCGTGGCGGCAACGATGCTCGGCGGCTGGCTGCCGGCGCGGCAGGCGGCGCTGCTCGCGCCGGCGCAGGCGCTCAAAGGCCTGGGCGGCGCCGCGTTGGCGCGCGGGCCGGCGTGGCGCGCGCCGCTGCTGCTGGCGACCGGCGTGGCGCTCGCACTCGCGCCGCCGATCGCCGGCCTGCCGGTCGCCGCCTACGCCTCGGTGGCGCTGCTGCTGCTCGGTGGCGTGGCCAGCGTGCCGTGGCTGATCGATGTGCTGTTGAAGCGCGTGCCGCAACCCGACACCGCGCTGCCGCTGCTCGCGCTGTCACGCGCGCACCATGAGCGCGAAGCGGCGGCCGTCGCCGTGGCCGGCGTCGTCGCCAGCCTGGCGCTCGCGGTGGCGCTGACAGTGATGGTGGCGAGCTTTCGCGACGGCGTCGCGCGCTGGCTCGATCGCGTGCTGCCGGCCGATCTTTACGTGCGCAGCGCCACGCAGAGCAGCGCGGCCGATCAGGCTTTTCTGTCACGCGAGTTTGTCGACGCGGCGCAGCGCCTGCCGGGCGTGGCGCGCATCGAAGCGGCGCGCACGCGGCCACTGAATTTCGACGCCGATCAACCGGCGGTGATCTTGATCTCACGCCCCCTCGCCGATCCATCGGCATCGTTGCCGCTGCTCGAAGCGCCGCTGCCGGCATCCGGCGAGCCCGGCGTGTTCGTCAGCGAAGCGATGCAACGTTTGTACGACGCGCAGCCGGGTCGTGAACTGTCGCTGCCGCTCGGCGCCGCCCCGCTGCGAGTTCACGTGCGCGGCGTCTGGCGCGACTACGCGCGCCAGTTCGGCGCGATCGTCATCGACAGCGCCGACTACCGCCGCGCCACCGGCGACGAGCGGATCAACGACCTGTCGCTATGGCTCGCGCCCGGAGCGCGCGTCGACGACGTGCAGCAGTCGCTGCGCCGACTCGGCGGCGAGGCCGCGCTGTTCGACATGGCGTCGGCGGCGCAGTTGCGCACGCTGTCGCTGGCCATCTTCGACCGCAGCTTCGTCGTCACGCGCTGGCTGCAGATCGTCGCCATCGCCATCGGCCTGGCCGGCATCGCCGCCAGCTTTTCGGCGCAGGCGCTGGCGCGGCGGCGCGAGTTCGGCCTGCTCGCGCACCTCGGTTTCACGCGCCGGCAGGTCGTCACGCTCGTCGCCGCAGAAGGCCTCGCGTGGACAGCCGCCGGCGCGCTGATGGGCCTGGCGCTCGGCCTCGCCGTGGCGGTGGTGCTGGTGCATGTTGTCAACCCGCAGAGCTTTCATTGGACGATGGAGTTGCTGGTGCCGTGGGCGCGCGTGGCCGTGCTGCTGCTTGGGGTGCTGATGGCAGGCAGCGTCACCG
>CADEEN010000650.1 GCA_902826345.1 uncultured Burkholderiales bacterium
CGGCAATGCCGTGGCCGAAGCCTTGATACGCCATGTCGAGGAAGGGCGTGAGCTTGCGCGCCTTGACGACCGCAATCACCTGGTCCCACTGTGCGGGCGTGAGGTCGTAGCCGGTCGGGTTGTGGCAGCAGGCGTGCAGCACGACGATGGTGCCCGCAGCTGCGGCGTTCAGGCTGGCGAGCATGCCGTCGAAATTCACGCCGCGCCGGGCGGCATCGTAGTAGGCATAGGTGTCGACCTGGAAGCCGGCGTTCGTAAAGAGGGCGCGGTGGTTTTCCCAGCTCGGGTCGCTGATCAGCACCTTGGCGCCGGAGTTGAGGCGCTTGAGGAAATCGGCACCAATCTTCAGGCCGCCGGTACCGCCGATGGCCTGGACCGTGGCCACGCGGCCGGATTTCACGGGCTCGGAGTCGGCGCCAAACACCAGGCTTTTCACGGCTGCATCGTAGGCCGCGATGCCGTCAATGGGCAGGTAGCCGCGGGCAGAGGGCTTGTCCATCATGGTCTTCTCGGCCGCCTGCACACATTGCAGCAGGGGCAGCTTGCCGTTGTCGTCAAAGTAGACGCCCACGCCAAGGTTGACTTTGTTCGGGTTGGTGTCGGCGGCAAACTGCTCGTTCAGACCCAGAATCGGGTCGCGGGGCGCCATCTCGACGGCGGAGAAGAGGGACATGCTGGATTTCCTGGGGGTTGGGGTCGGGAGCAGCCGGCATTTTACCGTTTGGTTCTCTCGGGCCTGAGCCGCGCGAACGCTTCAGCGCAGTACGCCGCGGGTGTCGATCACCACCTTGTCGCGCAAGGTGTCAAGCGCGATGTCCTTGAATTCGTTGTGGTCGACCAGCAGCAGCAGGATGTCGGCTTCCTTGAGCACATCTTTGAGCGGCGTGAGCGGGAAATCCACCTTGTCTGCGTGCACGTTCGGGTCGCACACCAGCAGGGAGCCGACCTGATCGCGACGCAGTTCGTTCACGATGTCCAGCGCGGGCGATTCGCGCATGTCATCGATGTTGGCCTTGAAGGTGATGCCCAGGCAACCGATCACCGGTGTCTTGAAGCGCGCAGCCTTGGCCTTGACCTTGTCGATCAGGCCACTGCGCCCGTGCGTGCCCTTGTTCCAGTTGTCCATGGCATCGAGCACCGCGTTGCTCTGGTGAACCACCACCACCGGGCCTTCGATGCGTGGCGTGAGTTGCGGACCGGTGATGATCACCGCGATTTCGAGCAAGCGTTCCTTCTCGGGGTCGAGACCGCTCATCTCGCAGTCGATCCAGACCAGATTCTGGTCGCTCTTGGAAAGGGTGGGGGCGTCGGAGGCGGCGGGCGCGATGGCCGGTGGGGTGGCGGAGGTCATGGCAGGGATTTTCACCGATTCGATAGACTCGGCCCCATGGACACCGCTGCCCTTTCTTTCACCGCCCTCTTCTGCGTGCTGCTCGTGCTGGGGCTTGTCGTGCGCACCATGCTGGCCAGCCGGCAGATTCGCCACGTGGCGCGACACCGGGATGCCGTGCCCGCTGCCTTCAGCGACACCATTTCCGTCACCGCCCACCAGAAGGCTGCGG
>CADEEN010000651.1 GCA_902826345.1 uncultured Burkholderiales bacterium
TTGCCAGGTCACGCTGTGCGGTGCGCACCAGCAGTTCCAGGCCGGAGGGCTCCAGCTTCACGGTCACCGCGCTGGTCCCGCCCTGATAGACCGCACGTACGATCCGTGCCGGCACACCCAGCCGCCCGGTCCGATCGATCGACACGCGCTCGGCGCGCAAGCCGATGGTGACGGCAGCACCCGGCGCAAGCGAGTTGGTGCACGCGAATCGCATTGCATCCACGGCCACGGTCGCGCCGTCGATCACCTGCCCAGCGAGCACGTTGCCGAACCCCATGAAATCGGCGACGAACCGGGTCTGCGGCCGTTCGAACCCTTCACCGGGCGCGCCGAGCTGCACCAGCCTTCCGTTTCGCATCACCGCAATCCGATCGGACAGCACCAACGCCTCTTCCTGATCGTGCGTGACGAATACGACGGTGATCCCCAGCGCGCGCGACAGCTCGCGCAGCTCCAGTTGCATCGCCTCGCGCAGTTTGCGATCGAGCGCGCTGAACGGTTCGTCCATCAACAGCACGCGCGGCTTGATCACCAGCGCCCGTGCGATCGCGACGCGTTGCTGCTGTCCACCTGAGAGAGCACGCGGATAGCGCGCCTCGTACTCCTCCAGCCGCATCATCTTCAGTGCGGCTCGCACGCGCTCGGCCGTCTCACCCGCCCCCACGCCGCGCATGCGCAGCCCGAAGCCCACGTTCTGCGCCACTGTCATATGCGGGAACAGCGCCGGGCTTTGAAACACCATGCCCAGTTCGCGCTGATAGGGTTCGAGCGCCGTCACGTCTTGATCATCGATCAGCACCCTGCCCGCGTCGGCCACCACCAGCCCGGCCACGGCGCGCAGCAAGGTCGTCTTGCCGCAGCCGCTCGGCCCAAGCAGCGTAACGAACTCGCCGGCGCCGATCGACAACGACACGCTGTCGACGGCGACCACCGCGCCGAAACGTTTGGTCAGAGCGTCGATCGTCACGCGCGCCACGGCCTAGCCTCCGACGACCCGTCTGAGTCCCACCAGCCGCTCGAGCAGCACGGCAACGCCCAGCGACAGCACGACCAGCACCGTGGAGATCGCGCCGATCGATGGATCGAGGTTGTATTCCACGTAATTCAGCACAGCCACCGGCAGCGTGTTCATCTTCGCCGTGGTCAGAAACAGCGACACCGACACGTTGTCGAACGAGACGATGAAGGCGAACAGTGCACCGGCGAACAGACCGGGCGCGAGCATCGGCAAGGTCACGAACCGAAAGGTACGCCAGCGATTCGCGCCCAGCACCATCGCCGCCTCCTCCAGCTCCAACTCGGCGTGCACCAGATTCGCCAGGACCGCGCGCACCATGTACGGCAGCGTGATCAGCACGTGCGCAGCGAGCAGCCGTGAGGTCGGCTCCCGGTAGCCGATCGCCGCGAAGCCGAGCAGCAGCGACAGACCGATGACGATCGCGGGGACGATCAATGGCGCCAGCAGGAACGTCTGCATCGCCTCGCGACCGCGAAAGCGGCCACGGGCAAGCGCCAGTGCCGCCGCCACGGCGATTGGGACATTGAACAGCGTCG
>CADEEN010000652.1 GCA_902826345.1 uncultured Burkholderiales bacterium
CTCTGTTTCGAAAATTCGCCTCCGTGGGTCACGCGGCCACTGAGGTGAGCGTGACATGGTGACCAAGGGCTTCGAGTTTCTTGACGTAGTAGCGCGTGAGCCGTTCGGGGTTGAGGCGCGCGAAGAAGTCAGGGCCGAGATCGTGGTAGTCGGTGCCCGTGGCGAGCATATGGTAGGCGGCCGTGAGTTGGGTGTGGGCCAGTGCGCCGAGGGCGCGTTTTTTCCCGCGGCGCGGGGCGAGGCGATCGAATTGGGCGCGCACATAAGTGCCCTTGGTGTGGGCGGCGGCTTGGGCGACCTCGGTCAACGTGCGGCGCAGCCAGCGGTTCCCCTTGGCCGGGGTGCCGCGCATGCGCTTGCCGGCGCTCTCGTGATTGCCCGGCGCCACCCCGGCCCACGAGGCCAAGTGGGCGGGCGAGGCAAAGCGCCCCATGTCGCAGCCGATCTCGGCGACGATCGCCTGCGCGCTGCGTTCCTGCACCCCCGGCATGGTGATCAGGTGCTGGACCGCCTCACGAAAAGGGGGCGGCAGGACCTCCGCGATCCGGGCGCTCAGGCGCGTCAGGCGCTGAGTGAGGAAGTCATAGTGATCGAGCAGCTCCCGCAACAGGAAGCGGTGGTGGGGGGTCACCCGCCCCTGCAGCGCCTGGCGCAACTGGGGCAGCTTGGCCCGCAGCCGCCGCCGCGCCAACTCGGCCAGCACCGCGCTGTCCTCTTCCCCCGCGATCAGGCGCTCCAGCATAGCGCGACCCGACACGCCCAAGATGTCGGTGGCGACCGCCGCCAGCTTGATGTTGGCGTCCTCCAGCACCTTATGCACCCGATTGGCCACGCGCGTGCGCTCCTCCGCCACCACCGCGCGGTCGCGGGTCAGGTCGCGCAACTCGCGCTGCGGCCGCTCGGGCACAAAGCTCGCCCGCAGCAATCCACACTGCAGGCAGTGCGCGATCCACTCCGCATCGCTCACGTCGCTCTTGCGCCCCGGCACCTTCTTGAGGTGCTGGGCGTTGACCAGCAGCACCGTGCATTGCCCTTCGAGCAGGTTGTACACGGGCTTCCAGAACACGCCGGTCGATTCCATCGCGACATGCGTTACCCCGGCCGCCCGCAACCAGTCGCTCAGCTCCAACAGGTCCGCCGTCATCGTGCCCACCTGCCGGATCTCCTTGAGCACGCGGCCGTCGGGCTGGAGCTGGCGCACACAGACCATGATGGTGGCCTTGTGCACGTCGAACCCGGCGACGGTGCCGTACAGCACCTCGATGTGGCCGCTCGGCTCCTGCCCGCGCCGCCCTCTGCCCGTCGTCATCGCTCCCTCCTTGTGGGGGCGCCCGGGGGACATCGAGAACAGTGGCACTCTGTTTCGCGTGCTCGCAGCAACAGTCTCATCTCCACGGCGATGTCCGAGTCAGACTGCGTTTCGGGTTGCAGGCCCCAAGAGACTTTGACTTCTCACCGGCGCCTCCCGTTCCCTCCTTACCGAACCTCGCTGCCATTTTCATCGTTTCAATCTGGCGCAGCTGCGCCATCGCGACTGCGTTGAAGATTTT
>CADEEN010000653.1 GCA_902826345.1 uncultured Burkholderiales bacterium
CCAGAGGCTATCAGGTCGATGCTGAGGAAGCTCGGCAAGGGTGGGCAGAAGCTGCATCTCACCTACGAGGCCGGCCCGTTGGGCTACAACCTCTATCGGCTGTCGACGGGCCTCGGCCATCGCTGCGATGTGGTGGCGCCGTCGCTGATCCCGAGAAGGGCCGGCGACAAGATCAAGACCGATCGGCGCGACGCGATGATGCTCGCGCAGTTGCTGCGTGCGGGCCAGCTGACCGAGGTGTGGGTTCCCGACGAGGCGCACGAGGCGATGCGGGATCTCGTGCGCATGCGGGCGCAGGCGATGAAGGACCAGCGCAAGACGCGCCAGCAGCTGATGAGTTTCCTGCTGCGGCACGGGCAGAGCTTCAACGGCGCACACTGGACCAAGGCGCATCGCCGCTGGCTTGGCGAGCTGAAGTTCGCGCATGCTGCGCAGCATCTCGTGCTGGAGGAGCTGCTGGCCAGGATCGGGCGGGCCGAGGAGCTGTGCGCCCGGCTGAAGCAGGCGATCGTCGAGCTGGTGGCATCCTGGACACTGGCACCGGTTGTCACAGCGGTTCAGGCTCTGCGAGGCGTGTCGATCCTTGTAGCAGCGACCGTCGTGGCCGAGGTCGGCAACTTCAGCCGGTTCGAGAGCCCGCGACAGCTGATGGCATATCTGGGCCTGAACCCATCCGAGCATTCGAGCGGCGCCACCATCAAGCGTGGCGCCATCACCAAGACCGGCAACAGCCTGGCGCGCACGTGCCTGGTCGAAGCCGCCTGGACCTACCGGCACCCGGCCCGCGTGACGCAGATCATTCGCGAGCGGCTCGAGGGCTTGCCAGAGCCGATCCGTGCCATCGCCTGGAAAGCCCAGGTCCGGCTTGCAGCGCGCTATCGCAAGTTGATCGCGGCCGGCAAACCAGCACCGAAGGCGATCGTGGCCGTGGCTCGAGAACTGGTCGGGTTCATCTGGGCCATCGCGCGGCTGGTCGAGCCGAAGGCGGCGGTCATGGGGGCGCTCAAGGCGGCGTGACGCATGCAAGCAGCAACCAACACAAGAGGGGATCTGACGAGCCGAGATATCGGTGTCCAATGCGGGCGGCAGGGCGTGGAGGGTGGGGAGCCCTCGCGTACACGGGTTTGAAGCAGGTGTCGTGTTTGCACTCGGGGCGACACGACAGCCCACGCTCGATCGCTAGACAGAGGCAGCCCCGCGACGAACCCTGGTCATGCGGTAGCCAACCCGCGGATAAGAGCCGGATCAACCGTCGTCCCTTGCCCTGTCGCCTGCCTTGGGCATCGATCAAATGCACGGTCGCGAAAGCGAATCGAAGACGTGCGCCTCGACGTTGACAGAACGGACATAAGAGCCTGAACTTCTCCCACTCGTGATGCGCATCGAGGCTCCGACTCAGAGAAAGTTGTTTTGCGAGAACGACTTGATCTGAGACGAAGGAGTTCCCCGATGGCGACACACTGTAGCCGGGGCGAGTTGGACTTCGGAAAGTCTGACGGACGCAAACTTGTGGGCGCCTTCGATGGCGGCGCGATCACCTCGAACGG
>CADEEN010000654.1 GCA_902826345.1 uncultured Burkholderiales bacterium
CACTGCCGGAATGGTCTTCACGTCCAGCACTCCAGCGTTGTTGATCGTCACCTTGAGCTTCTCGCCCCTCTTGACGTCACGGCTCCACTGATAGCCCTTGTCGACGCGCACCTGCTTTTGCCGGTTGGTACCCACCTTTTCGCCGGTCTGCCTGCACCAGTTGGTGTAGGCGCTGAAGAACTTGACGCCCACCGGCGCGGTGAAGTAAGCCGTGGCCAGCACGATCTCCAACTGGATGCAACCTTCAACGATCTTCGTGGTCGTTTCGCGGAAGGTATCGCCGGTGATCGTGTAGACGCCGGCGTAGCCTTCGATGGTGCAGATGTCGGCGCCGCAGGGCCCGTAGGTCCGGGTCGCGGCGAACGCAGGCGCCGCATGCAAGCCGATGCACGCAGCGGCAGCTGCCGCGATCACAGGCCATGGTTTGCTTCGTCGCACAGGTGCCTGTGCAACGGACAGGGGGTCTGACGTCATGGGGCCGCTCCTTGGTTCGAGGTCCGTGGATGGCAGCGACACGCGTCGCTGCCTGCACAAGACTCTCGGCGATCGACGTGCCGACGCCCATCGCGAAGAAGCGAACACTGCGTTCTCGGGGTGTGTACGCCGTGCGCGGCCGGTCGATGCATCGTGCAGATGCGGTGAACGCTGTGATCGCGATTTCGCGATGGCGGCTGGCGCGGCGGCCGCGAATACTCGTCACGACGGATCCGCACAGGACGAATTCGATCCGCCCACCCAACATCGGAGATCCCCATGCCATCGATCGATTTCAAGCCACTTGTTTTTGCCGCCGGTCTGGCCGTGCTTGCGAGCCAGGCCGCCGCGGAGCGTCAACCGGGCAACGTCGGCGACATCTTCAACGTCAGCCGGGACGCGCTGCGAGACTGCAAGAAGCTGGGTGATGAGTGCGGCTGGCTGTGGAGTGAGATCGCTGGATTCGGGAAGCGAAAGATCAGTCACAAGGAGGTCCGCACGTACTCGCGCGCAGGCGGCACCGTGTCGGCGGGTGACAGCTGCCACACCGTCCAGTTGCAGAACGCCGGCAAGGTGAACTGGCCCGCGCAAAAGAGCTTCTGCTTCGGCAACGAGGAGTTGACGGTGCCTGCCTGCAAAGTGGTGACGCTGGAAAAGGGCTTCGGCTACTTCAAGCGGCGTTTCGAGCGCTACAAGGTGATTGGCGTCAAATCTGTGGGCAGTGGTCCGAACCCGAAGCCGTTGACCGTCAAGATAATCGAGAGTGGAACGTTTTGGCAGTTTCAGGCGCCTTACGTAGACCTGATCAACCAGCGGCCGATCCCAGGGATCTGCAAGTGAAGCCCTGACCGGTTCACCGTGGCGCGGGCAGGCGGCTGCGATGTCGAACCCCCAGCAGCGAGTCCATCGCACACCGGCGTGGCCGTCGCTGTCGCGCCTGGTGACGCGCGCGATGCTCGTGCTGCTGGCCATGGCCATTGCGGCCTGGTTGCTGTTCGCGATGAGCGCGCCGCGCAGCGCGGTGACCGGGCGCGGCTCCGGCCACTGGCTTGCGGTGCGCGCCGCCGA
>CADEEN010000655.1 GCA_902826345.1 uncultured Burkholderiales bacterium
GCATCGGCCTGGATGATGCGCGCCGGGTTGCCGACCGCGGTGGCACCGGGCGGCACCGGCTTGGTGACGACCGCGCCGCCGCCGACTCGGGCACCCTCGCCAACGGTGAAGCCGCCCAACACCTGCGCATTGGCGCCGACGATGACACCGCGGCCCAGTGTCGGATGGCGCTTGGCGCCCTTCTCGAGCTTGGTGCCGCCGAGCGTCACGCCCTGGTAGATCGTGCAGTCGTCGCCGATCTCCGCAGTCTCGCCAACCACCACGCCCATGCCGTGGTCGATGAAGACGCGCCGGCCGATCTTCGCGCCGGGGTGGATCTCGATGCCGGTGAGGAAGCGGCCGAGGTGCGACGTGATGCGGCCGAGCCAGTGGAACCCTGCCAGCCAGCAGGCATGCGCCCAGCCGTGGATGAACAGCGCATGAAGACCCGGATAACAGGTCAACACCTCCCACGTCGAACGCGCTGCGGGGTCGCGCTCGCGGATGGCGGCGATGTTTTCTCTGAGGCGGTCGAGCATGGTGCACGGAGTGTAGGCCGCGCTTTTAGTCCTTGCTCGCCGTGATCGCTCTGGCGACACCGCGCAGGATGTGCACTTCTTCGGCCGTGAGCTGCGCGCGGTTGGCCAACTGATTCAGCCGGGGCATCAGCTTCTTCGGCGCGTCGGGGTCGAGAAAGCCGATCTCGATCAACGTTTTTTGCCAGTGCTCGAGCAAACCTTGCACCGCGCGCGCGTCGGCGAGCGTGGGCTCGGCGGTGCGCGGTTGCACATCGAAGCCGCCGAGCGCCTGACGCCACTCGTAGGCGATGAGCTGCACCGCTTGCGCCAGATTCAGCGAACCATAGCCGGCCGCGGTCGGGATCGACAGGCAGACGTGACTGCGGTACACGTCGTCGTTCGACAAACCGAAGCGCTCGCTGCCGAAGACGAAGGCGATGTCGGGTGGCGCGTTGGCGATCGACTCGAAGTGCAGGCGCGGCGCCACCGCCGGTGGACCGAAGTCACGCGGCGTCATCGCCGTCGCGCAGACATGCGTGACGCCGTCGAACGCTTCGGCGACCGTGCCGACGATGCGCGCTCGTTCGAGCACGTCGAGCGCGCCGCTGGCCAGCGCGATCGCGTCCTGTTTCTTCGTCACGTTGGGCCAGCGCGGATTGACGAGAACAAGATCGTGAAAGCCCATCACCTTCAACGCGCGCGCGGCAGCGCCGACGTTGCCGGCGTGGCTGGTATCGACGAGAACGAAGCGGGTCAGAGGCATCGGTAAAATCGCAAGTGCTGCGGCATTTTCATTGTCGCCGCCCGCTCTTTCCCTCTGCCGATCGATCCCTCACCAAGGTTGCCATGTCGCAAGCGCTTCATCCCATGCTCAACATCGCCGTCAAGGCGGCACGCGCGGCAGGATCGATCATCAACCGCGCCGCGCCCGACGTCGAGCGACTGACGAGCTCCACCAAGGGCGTCAACGACTTCACCACCGAGGTCGATCAGCCCGCAGAGAAGGTGCTCATCGCCACCCCGCCCCACA
>CADEEN010000656.1 GCA_902826345.1 uncultured Burkholderiales bacterium
CTCGATCACCACTTCGCGCTGGCCACGCTGTTCGAGATCGTCGATGTCGCCTCGCGCGCCGACCTGAAGAGCGATCTGCTCAAGGACCTGGAGCGCCACAAGATCGAGTACCAGGCCTTCCGCGGCAAGCCCGGCGTCTCCGACGAAGCGCTCGACGCGGTGACCAAAAAGATCGACCACGCGTTCAATGCGCTCAACACGTTGCCCGGCAAGGCCGGCGCGCCGCTGACGACCAACGAGTTCCTGATGACCATCAGGAGCCGCATCAGCATCCCCGGCGGCACCTGCGAGTTCGATCTGCCGGCCTACTACGCGTGGCAACAGCAAACGTCGGCCAAGCGCCGCGCCGATCTGATGCAGTGGGTCGGCACCGTGACGCCGCTGGCCGAAGCGCAAAGCGTGCTGCTCGGCCTGTTGCGCGATTCCGGCGCGCCGCAGCGCGTCGTCGCCAAGGCCGGCCAGTACCAGCAGACGTTGCCGCCCGGCAAGCCGTTCCACCTGCTGCGCGTGCGCCTCGATGAATCGCTCGGCCTCGTGCCCGAAATTTCCGGCCACCGTTTGATCGTCTCGGTGCGCCTGATGCGTCCCGACAGCGAAGGCCGCATGAAGCCGATCACTGAAGACCAGTCGCTCGAGCTGGCCATCTGCTCTTGAGCGGCAGCCAGAGTCGGGTCGTCTGCCCGCGCTGCAAGGGCCCCACGGTGCTGGCCGCAAGCAACCGCTGGCGGCCGTTTTGTAGTGAGCGCTGCTCCAGCATCGACCTCGGCGCTTGGGCCAGCGAGGCTTACCGCGTCGAGTCGAAAGAGCCTGTCGAGCCGACGGCGGCCGGCGCGCCGGCCGCCGATCCTTGCGACGCACGAGCCGGGTGATCTGCAGGCCTTGAAAGCCGGCATTCCGTCTCTATAATCCCTTTTGCTAGCACTCGACTGAGTTGAGTGCTAACGGCACGCAGGCACTGCGGGCCAACTCATGTGAACGTGCGCACACTTTCGTGACACCGTTCTCCCATCCTCGCTGAGACCTCCTTGGAGACCCAAGCATGAAACTCCGTCCGTTGCACGATCGTGTGATCGTCAAGCGCCTCGAGCAAGAAACCAAGACCGCCTCGGGCATCGTCATTCCCGACAACGCCGCCGAGAAGCCTGATCAAGGCGAGATCCTCGCCGTCGGCCCCGGCAAGCGCAACGACAAGGGCGACTTCATCGCCCTGAACGTCAAGGTCGGTGACCGCGTGCTGTTCGGCAAGTACAGCGGCCAGAGCGTCAAGGTCGATGGCGACGAGCTGATGGTGATGCGCGAAGAAGACCTCTTCGCCGTCGTCGAGAAGAAATAACCCAACGCTTTTTCAGGAGAGAACAAACATGGCAGCAAAAGACGTTGTCTTCGGCGGCGACGCACGTGCGCGCATGGTCGAAGGCGTGAACATCCTGGCCAATGCGGTCAAGGTCACCCTCGGTCCCAAGGGCCGCAATGTGGTGCTCGAGCGCAGCTTCGGCGCCCCCACCGTCACCAAGGA
>CADEEN010000657.1 GCA_902826345.1 uncultured Burkholderiales bacterium
GAGTGGGGCGTGGCCGCCAACGTCTGGAGCTGCCCGAGCTTCAACGAGCTGACGCGTGACGGCCAGGACTGCGAGCGCTTCAACATGCTGCACCCCGCTGCCGAGCCGAAGATCCCGTTCGTCACGCAGCAGCTGGAGAAGCACCACGGCCCGGTGATCGCCTCCACCGACTACATGAAGAACTACGCCGAGCAGATTCGCGCCTTCATCCCCAAGGGCCGCACGTACAAGGTGCTCGGCACCGACGGCTTCGGCCGCAGCGACTTCCGCAGCGAGTTGCGCAAGCACTTCGAGGTCAACCGCCACTACATCGTCGTCGCGTCGCTGAAGGCGCTGGCCGACGACGGCTCGCTGCCGTTCACCAAGGTGGCCGAAGCGATCGCCAAATACGGCATCGCCGCCGACAAGATCAACCCGCTGTACGCATAACAACCTCGGAGAAGAAACATGGCGTTGGTTGAAATCAAGGTGCCCGACATCGGTGACTTCGATGAAGTCGCGGTGATCGAGTTGCTGGTCAAGCCGGGTGACGCGGTGACGGCCGAACAGTCGCTGATCACGGTCGAGTCGGACAAGGCGTCGATGGAGATTCCGTCGTCGGCCGCGGGTGTGGTCAAAGAGCTCAAGGTGAAGATCGGCGACAAGGTCAAGCAGGGCTCGGTGGTGTTGATGCTCGAAGCGGCAGGCGCCGCAGCGGCCGCGCCTGCGCCTGCGGCCGCAGCACCCACACAGCCCGCGCTGGTCGCAGCGCCACCGCCTGCGGCCGCCGCCGCGCCGAGCGCCGGCGGCACGATCGACGTTGCCGTGCCCGACATCGGCGACTTCAAGGACGTGGCGGTGATCGAGGTCTTCGTCAAGCCGGGCGACACGGTGAAGGTCGAGCAATCGCTGATCACCGTCGAGAGCGACAAGGCGTCGATGGAAATTCCGTCGTCGCACGGCGGCGTCGTGAAATCGGTGCTGGTGAAGGTCGGCGACAAGGTCAACATGGGTTCGCCGCTGGTGGTGCTGGAAGGCGCGGCGGGCGCGGCCAGCTCACCCGCGTCCCCACCCGTTCGGGCTGAGCCTGTCGAAGCCCCTTCCGCGCCCAGCCCTTCGACAAGCTCAGGGCGAACGGAGGGCGTGGCCGCACACGACCCCACCGCCGCCAAAGGCGCCCTGCCTCATGCCTCGCCGAGCATCCGCAAGTTCGCCCGCGAACTCGGCGTGCCGCTCGCCGAAGTCAAAGGCTCGGGCCCGAAGGGCCGCATCACGCAGATGGACGTGCAGGGCTTCGTCAAAGGCGTGATGTCCGGCGACAACCAGACCGCGGCGCAAAAGACCAAGGCCCCTGCAGCCGCCGCTGGCGGCGCGTTCCCCGGCCTGCTGCCGTGGCCGCAAGTCGACTTCAGCAAGTTCGGCGAGACCGAGCGCAAGGACCTGTCACGCATCAAGAAGATCAGCGGCGCCAACCTGCATCGCAACTGGGTCGTCATCCCGCACGTGACGAACCACGATGACGCCGACATCACCGAG
>CADEEN010000658.1 GCA_902826345.1 uncultured Burkholderiales bacterium
CGGCGAACAGCGAAGGGAAGGGGTGGGCCTCGGCGCTGTAGCCGGCGCGCACGCCGTTGCGCGCGGCGATCGACAGGCCGATCGTGGCGACGACGATCGGCATCAACCCGAAGCGCAGCAGCGGATCGGCGATGCCGCGCTTGAAGGCCCAGCCGAGCACGCCGACGGCGATGACGCAGGTGATCGCAAAGGCCGGAAGCAGCGGCAGACCGGCCACGCCCAGCGCCACCATCATGAACGCGGGCAGCATGACGAACTCGCCCTGCGCGAAGTTGATCGTGCCGCTGGCCTGCCAGAGCAGCGTGAAGCCGAGCGCGGCCAGCGCGTAGATCGCGCCGGTGGCTGTGCCGGAGATCAGCAGCTGCAGAAAGTCAGTCATCGCGATGGCAGCCTTTCGCCCTGAGCCTGTCGAAGGGCACCGTGGTGCGCCGAGAAAGTTTCGACAGGCTCAGCCCGAACGGGTGTGTGCTACTTCTTCGCGCCGAGCGCCGGCAGCACTTCCTTGACCACCTGCTTGCCGTCCTTCACCTCGACGATGAAGCTCTCGCGGTCAATGTCGCCCTTGTCATCGAAGGCCACGTCCATGATGACGCCGGGGTTCTTGTCGGCCTTCAGCGACAGGCCGTGCAGCGCCGTGGCCACGGCCTTCTTGTCGAGCTTGCCGACCTTCTCGATCGCGGCCTTCAGCGCATAGACGCCGGTGTAGCCCTTGATGCCGTTGTGATCCGAGATCGTCTTCGTCTCTTGATAAAACTTGGCCTTGAACTTGAGCATCGCCGGGATCGGCGCATCGACTGTGAGCCCCACATGCGCCACCGCGCCTGTGGCAGCGTCGCCGGCCAGCTCGATGACCTTCTGGCTCGTCAGCGTCGTCTCGCCGACGATCGGCTTGTTGTAGCCCTGCTTCTTCAACTCACGCAGCAGGCGCGCCGACTCTTCTTCGTTGGTGTAGGCGAAGAGCACGTCGGCGTTGGTGCCCTTGGCCTTCAACACCGCCGCGGAGAAGTCGACCTGGTTCTGGTCGGTCGAGATGTCGGCCACGACCTTGGCGCCGGCGGCTTCGAGCGCCTTGGTGATGGCGTCGCGTCCGCCCTTGCCGAAATCGTTGTTGACGTAGATCACCGCCACGTTCTTCGCCTTCAGGTTGCCGGCGATGTAGCGCGCCACTTTCGGCATCGCGGTGTCCTGCGTGAAGCTGGTGCGGAAGATGTACGGGTTGCCCTGCTTGGTGATCGCCGCGGCCTCGCCGCCGGTGAAGTTGGGCGTCTCGGCGCGCTTGGTCTCGGCCATGCTGACCAGGATCGAGCCCGAGAACACCGGGCCGAAGACGGCGAACGCGTTGTCGTCGATGGCCTTGGTGGCCAGGCCTTTGGCCACGCCCGGGTTGCTCTGCGTGTCGGAGATCGAATGTTCGATCTTCTTGCCGAGGATGCCGCCGGCTTCGTTGATCTCCCGGAGCGCGATGGCGACGGCGTGCGTGAACATGTTGTCCGCCGGGGCCCCGGC
>CADEEN010000659.1 GCA_902826345.1 uncultured Burkholderiales bacterium
ACCTTGCGCAGCGCCGAGTTCGGCTTCTTCGGCGTCGTGGTGTAGACACGCGTGCAAACACCGCGGCGCTGCGGCGAGTTCTGCATCGCCGGTGACTTGCTCTTCACCGCCTCGACCTCACGGCCATGGCGAACGAGCTGATTGATGGTAGGCATGAGCTTGACTTGTTCCCGTTTGAAGTCGGTCCTGCGCAGGGATAGCTCGGCTATCTGACGAGAGGACTAGAAAAGGGGATAGCCGTGCTATCCCGGAAAAGCCCGCGAGTATATTGCGCGACTCTCCTAGCGGCAAGCACGAGGCCTTCCCTGGACCTGCCAAGCACCCTGTATTCGTCGTGTGAGCAGTCGCTCACCCCGCCGCCGCTGATCGTGCTGGACACCAACGCGGTGCTCGACTGGCTGCTCTTCGACGATCCGCGGATGCGGGATGTTGCCGCTGCGATCGAGCAAGGCCTGTTGCGTTGGGTCGCCACGGCGGCGATGCGCGGCGAGTTCACGCATGTGCTCGGCCGACGTCTGGCCGTTGCGCACAGTGCGAACCCGGCGCGCCTGGAGCTGGCTTGGGGGAGGCACTGCGATGAACGCCCGGCTGCGCAGCAGGCAGCCGCGCAGCTGCGCTGCACCGACAGCGACGACCAGAAGTTTGTCGACTTCGCGCTGGCGACCGGCGCAAGATGGCTCTTGAGCCGCGACCGCGCCGTGCTGAAGCTTCGCCGCCGTGCGACAGCGCACGGCTTGCTGATCGCGCCGCCGGAGCAATGGCGGCTTGAATGAAAAAGGGCGGCCCGCGGGCCGCCCTTCCAGTGCGAAAGGAAGGTCGTTACTCGGCCGCCGCCTCGCCGCCGGCCGCCGCAGTGGCAGCCGTCTCTGCATCGACCGCCGCCAACTGCGCCGCAGCCAGCTCCTCAGCCTCCTGCATCGCAATCGCCCGGCGCTCGCTCTCGTCCATCTCTTCCTTGACCTTGCGCGCCTGGTGAAAGGCCATACCGGTGCCTGCGGGGATCAGGCGGCCGACGATGACGTTTTCCTTCAGGCCACGCAGCTCGTCGCGCTTGCCCATGATGGCCGCCTCGGTGAGCACGCGCGTGGTCTCCTGGAACGACGCCGCCGAGATGAAGCTGTCGGTCGACAGCGACGCCTTGGTGATGCCGAGCAGCAGGTCGTGGTACGTCGCCGGCACCTTGCCTTCGCCACGCAGACGGTCGTTGGTGTCGAACAGCTCCGAGCGCTCGACCTGCTCGCCGCCGATGTAGGCGCTGTCGCCGGCATTGGCGATCTGCACGCGACGCAGCATCTGGCGCACGATGACTTCGATGTGCTTGTCGTTGATCTTCACGCCCTGCAGACGGTACACGTCCTGCACTTCATCGACGATGTAGCGCGCGAGTTCCTCGATGCCCAGCAGGCGCAGGATGTCCTGCGGATCGGCCGCGCCGTCCACCACCAGCTCGCCCTTGTTCACCACCTGGCCTTCGTGCACCAGGATGTTCTTCTCCTTGGGC